>CALWYR010000194.1 GCA_944385805.1 uncultured Oscillospiraceae bacterium | reverse complement strand
CTCAACAAGTACTTCTCCGAGATCTGCCTCCTGCAGCAGCCCTTCGTCAAGGACGACAAGGTCTCTGTCGAGCAGCACGTCGCCAACGTCGCCAAGGAGCTGGGCACCACCATCACGGTGAACGGCTACATCCGCTTCGAGAAGGGCGAAGGCATCGAGAAGCGCCAGGACGACCTCGCCGAGGAAGTCGCGAAGCTCATAAAGTAAGCTGACAGCAAAAACGGGAGCCGGTCATTCGACCGGCTCCTTTTCTGTACTCTCGCGCGCTGCCAGCCATTCGCGGGCCTTCTGAGCGCGGAGCATTGTCCCGCCGCCGGCGGCGGCGCAGCGGTAGTTTTCTGCCGCCCTTCCGGCCTCGCCCATGCCCTCATAGCAGCGCGCCAGGAAATATGCCCGCGCCGCACGGGCGGCATTCGAGCTCGCGCCGCGTCTGGCGGCCACCCCGGCGGCCGCGGCATAGTCGCCGCCCATGGCGAGCAGCGCAGCCTTCACGCCGAGGTTATAGCGTCTCAGCGCGCCGAGACGCGAGGCGGCCTCCCTCGCGCGCGGCTCGTCCCCGGCCGCAACAGCTTCGGCGTACTCCGTCAGGCGCTCCGCGCCGCGGTATGCAAAGCCCTTGCGCCTCAGCCAGCCATTATCCAGGTACTCCCGCGCCTCGCCGGGGCGCCCGGAGACGCACAGCAGAGCGACGAGCTCGCTCTCGAGGCTGAAATACACCTCATGGCGTAAGTCGAGCCGCCTGTAAATACGCCGCTCCTTCCCGTATTCCACGGCGCGGCGCAGCACGCGCAGGCAGAGCGCCTCGTCACAGCCGCGGGTATAGATGCGCATGACGCGGCGGCGCTTCCAGAGAAGCGCGGCAACATACCCGGCATACACCATCAGCACGCAAAGTCCTAACCACACGCCCCACATGTAGGGCTTTGTGTCCAGCCAGCCTTTGTAGGTGACGGTGACGAAAAGCGCGTCCACCTCGTAGGTAAAGGGGCTGCCCAGCAGTGCGCAGAGCGCGGAGAACGTCAGATACGACGAAACCACGGCGGAGATAACAAGATACAGCCACGGCGACCAAGCGTGAGAATATGTGCGCCGCACAAGCTTTTCGATAACAGCTTCATCCACGGCCCGCACCTCCTTGTTCATTCCATTGTACCACGCCGGGACCGCCGCCGCAACAAAAAGGCAGGACCGGCGTCCTGCCTTTTTTCACTCCGCCGTAGACGAGCGGAACTCTATTGTCAGCGCGAAGGCCTTCACATCCCGGCCGTCGAAGAGGCCGGGCTCATCGAAGCCGACCTGAGGGTCGTAGAGCACGTGGCTGCCCCCGCCGGAGCCGGTAATCAGCATCAGGGCCACAGGCTCGTCGGTCTGCGCCGTGCAGGCGTCTCCCAGCGTGGAGACGCCCCAGCTGACGCCCTCCTCCGGCTCGGCAAGCCGCATCGGCGTCTGCCGGGTGAGGCCTTTGTTTGACTGGCACGAAGCGCTGAACTCGAGCGTATCCAGGTCAAAGCGCACCGCGGCGCGTCCGCCGAACACTTCCGAGTGTACGCGGTTGAGCGCGTATTCCTTCCATGCGCCGTCCTCCAGCTCCCAGAGAGTCAGATCCATGCTTTCGGTCCCCGCCGGCGCGGAGAAATCATATATCTCCCACTCTTCCAGGTCCACATTCAGCAGCCCGAGCGTCTCCTCCACCTCGGCGCTGAGCGAGGCCGTGGTCACCATGCCGGCAGCCGACGGCTCGGGCAGCGGAGCCTCGGAGGCCCTGTCCCCAAAGAACCCGCAGCCACCGAGCGCCAGAGCGAAGGAGAGGGCCGGAATAACGGCGATAAACCTTTTTTTCATGCAAATCAACTCCTTATCGCCATTATAATTTTCAACTCATACCCTGGCAAGGGAATTAAGCGATTCTTAAACCAAACTTAAGCTTTCAGCCCTTAAGCCCCCTGGCCTGGCGTTCCATGTTCTCCACGACCACATCGTAGACGTCTCCCAGGCCGGCGCAGTATTCGAGCACCCGCCAGGGTACGTTGGTGTGAAAATGCAGCTTTACTATGTCGCCGCCGCCCGCCACAAGGAGGCAGTCGCCGGGGATGTTAGCCATTATGTGGTCGTGAATGGCGTCCTCGTCGAGGTCCTCTCCCTCGAGCAGAAGCTGGGTGTCGTATTTGAATTCCATTCTGAACGCTCCTTTCGCAATATATAATATCCCCGGCACGCCGTATTTGCAAGTTCCTCTTGCAAAATCCCCCGTATCTGCTAAAATGATTTTATAGCTTTGACAGGAGGGCCGCGCTATGAAAAAACTGATACCATTACTGCTCGCGCTAGCGCTCGTGCTGCTGACCGCCTGCGGCGCTGATACGCCCACGCCCGCGTCCACGGCGCCGGTAAAGGTCTGGGACGAGGCCTCCCCCGTGCCTGTCACGGTTTCGCTCCGCGAGCTTGAGGGAGACGCGGCCGAGGTATACAGCTTCACGGAAAGCGCGCTGGGCGGCACCACGCTCCTGCTGGACTATGAGTGCGGGAACGCCGCGGCCATACAGGTGCGCGTCTACGCCCTTAAAAACGGCGCGTGGGAGCTTTTAAACACGCCCGCCGGCTCCGCCGCCCCGGCTTCGGACGGCAGCTTTTTGCTCAATCTCCCCAACTGCATCGCCGAGGGATATAATCTGGCGTTTTCTGACGGCAGCGGCCAGGAATGGCCCGGCGACAGCGTCAAAACAGATACGGTCAACTATATCTGGCAGTTCGACGGCTCCGTTGAGGCCATGACCGGCGAGAACATACCCGTCGCCATCCAGGTCTACGACACCGCTCCAGAACCGGGCGGCAGCGATTTCACCGGCATCGGCGGCGGCGCCTTCTTCAATCCGGAGGGCCTGAACGCCTGCACCGCCGCCTACGCCGTGACCGTCGTCATCCAGAGCCAGGACTACACCGGCCCTGTAAACCCGGATTATATGTAAGGGCATTAGTTAACATAACTATGAGCTAAACGCAAAAACATCGCCCCGGGGCAAAGCCCCGGGGCGATAGCTTACCCCGCGCCGCGCGCGGAGCGGAAGCCTTATTGCGGCGCGAGCGCCGCCCGCGCTCACATTATCTTGCGGAACAGCGCGGTGAGGTCCTCGACGCTGGTGTCCTTCGGGTTGCCGGGACGGCAGGCGTCGTCATAGGCGCTCTGGGCGAGGAAGGGCAGATCCTCCTCCCTGAGGGCTTCGAGCTTGCCGGGGATGCCGACGTCCTCGCCGAGCTTGCGCACGGCCTCGATGGCGGCGGCGCGGTACTCGGCCTGGCTCATGGCGTCGACGCCCTCGACGCCCATGGCGCGGGCGATCTCGCGGTAGCGCTCGCCGGTGCACTCGGCGTTGTACTCCATGACAATGGGCAGCATCATCGCGCAGGCGACGCCGTGCGGCGTGTCGTAGACCGCGCCGAGGGTGTGCGCCATGCTGTGGGCGATGCCGAGGCCGACGTTAGAAAAGCCCATGCCGGCGATGTACTGGCCAAGGGCCATGCCCTCGCGCCCGGCGGGGTCGCCCGCGACGGCGGCGCGCAGGTTCCTGGAGATGAGCTCGATGGCCTTGAGGTGGAACATGTCGGTCATCTCCCAGGCGGTCTTGGTGGTGTAGCCCTCTATCGCGTGGGTGAGGGCGTCCATGCCGGTGCTGGCGGTGAGGCCGCGGGGCATGGAGCTCATCATGGTCGGGTCGACGACGGCGACGATGGGCATGTCGTGCGCGTCGACGCAGACGAACTTGCGGCGGCGCTCCACGTCGGTGATAACGTAGTTAATCGTGACCTCGGCGGCGGTGCCGGCGGTGGTGGGCACGGCGATAATGGGCGCGCAGGGGTTCTTGGTGGGGGCGACGCCCTCGAGGGATCGCACGTCGGCGAACTCGGGGTTGGTGACGATGATGCCGATGGCCTTGGCGGTGTCCATGGGGCTGCCGCCGCCAATCGCGATGATGTAGTCCGCGCCGGCGGCCTTGTAGGCGGCGACGCCGGCCTGCACGTTCTCAATGGTGGGGTTGGCCTTGATGTCGGAGTAAATCTCGTAGGCCAGGCCCTCGGCGTCGAGCTGGTCGGTGACGTTGGCGACGACGCCGTGCTTGAGTATGCTGGGGCCGCAGACGACGAGCGCCTTCTTGAAGCCGCGGGCCTTGACCTCGCCGGGGATCTCGCGGACGGCGCCCGCGCCGTGGTAAGAGGTCTGGTTGAGCATGATGCGGTTGGACATGATTGGTTAGCTCCTTCCTGATTTAAGCGGGTGTGAAATTATTGGCAAAGCTATTATACCACCTCTTCCCGGTTTGTAAAGCGGCATTTTCAGCGCCGCGCAAATTTATCTTTACTTACGCGCGAAATCGGCGTATAATCCCTCCGTTCGGAGGGATTACTCATGCGCCACACAAACGACCTCGGCCGCGACCGGCTCTTCCCGCTGGTCTGCCGGCTCTCCATACCCACGATGCTCGCGCAGCTGGTGAGCGTGCTCTACAGCATCGTAGACAGGATATATATCGGCAATATCGCGGAAATCGGCGGCCTGGCGCTGGCGGGCGTGGGCGTCTGCGGGCCCATCGTCACGCTGCTGAGCTCCTTCGCCACGCTCGTGGGCCTGGGCGGCGCGCCCATACTGGCCATGCGCCTGGGCGAGGGGCGGCGGGACGAGGCGGAGAAGGTAGTCTCCAACGGCTTTCTGATGCTTGCCGTGCTGGCGGCGGCGCTGACGGCGATTTTCCTGCTGCTCAAGGGCCCGATGCTGATGCTCTTCGGGGCCAGCGAGGCGACCTTCGGCTACGCGGATACCTACCTCACCATCTACACGGCAGGCACGGTCTTCTCGCTGCTGGCGACGGGGCTCAACAGCTATCTCATAGCCCAGGGCTTTTCCGGGCTGGGCATGCTCACCGTCGTGCTCGGCGCGGCGCTCAACATCGTGCTCGACCCCGTCTTCATCTTCCTGCTGCACATGGACGTGGCCGGCGCGGCGGTGGCGACGGTCATCTCGCAGATGGCCTCCTGCGGCGTGGTGCTCTACTGCCTGCTGCGGAAAAAGGCCGCCGTGCGCCTGCGCTGGGGCGGCTTCGACGCCGCGCTCATGCGGCGGATACTGACCTTCGGCCTGCCCACCTTCATCATAATCAGCACGGACAGCATCATCCTCATCATCCTCAACAGCGTCCTGCAGCGCTACGGCGGGCCCGGCGAGGGCGACGTGCTCGTCACCTGCGCGACGATAGTGCAGAGCTGGTTCCTGCTCATAAGCCTGCCCATGGGCGGCATCACCGAGGGCTCGCAGCCCGTGGTGAGCTTCAATTACGGCGCGGGCAGCTTTGAGCGCATCAAAAAGGCCATCCTCTACATCGGCGTGCTCTCCGTCTCCTTTTGCGTGCTGATGACGCTCGCGGCGCACACGCCCGTCGCGCCGCTCTTTGTGCGGCTCTTCACCAGGGACGCGGAGATAGCCGCGCGCAGCGTGGGCTACATCCAGATTTTCACCGCCATGATAATCCCCCTCGCGGTGCAGTACACGCTGGTGGACGAGACGACGGCGCTCGGGCGCGTGGAGCTCTCCCTCGCCTGCTCGCTCTTCCGCAAGAGCCTGTTTTTGGGCAGCATCATCGCCCTGCCCGCGATTTTCGACGCCGGGGCGACTTTCTACTGCGAGCCCATCGCCGACGGCGTGGCCGCGGTGGTCACGAGCTGCGTCTTCGCCTGGCAGTTCCCGAAGACCCTGAAAAAGCGCGCCGAGGCGCTGCGAAAGTGAACAAAAAAGCCCCGGTTCCCATTGGAACCGGGGCTTTGCCGTACTTATTTGACCTGCTTACAGGGTGTCGTAGCGCATCAGGATCGCGGCGCACTGGGCGCGGGTCGCGGTGCCCTGAGGCACGAGCGTGGTGTCCGTCACGCCGGTGATGATGCCGTTGTCTATGGCCCAGGCCATAGCGGTCGTCGCCCAGGCGTTGACACTGGCGGCGTCGCTGTAGCCGCTCAGGGTCGCGTCAGTGGCGGGCTCGCCGGCGAAGCGCCAGAGCATGGTCACGAGCTGCTCGCGGGTAATGAGGCCGTTCGGGTCGGTGCCGTCGCTGACGCCGCTGCGCACAGCCCAGGCACGGGCGACAGACTGCCAGCCGGTGCCGCTGACCGTCTCGCCGTCCATGCGGGCGAGGACAGCCCAGACCATGGAGCGGGTCAGGCCCGCGTCAGGCTCGAAGGTCGCAGCGGAAGTGCCCTGCATGAGGCCGTTGGCGTAGACATAGGCCACCGCGTCGGAGTACCAAGCCCCGGCCGGGACATCGACGAAGCCCGCGCTGCCGGAGACGAAGTTGACGCTGACGGTAACAGCGCTCTCGGGCATGACGAAGCTGTAAGTCGTGGAGTTGACGCGGGTCACCTCAACCGCGCCGTCCTCACTGGTGACGGAGACGGAGCCGACAATGAAGCCCTCATCCGGGTCAACAGTGACGGTGATGACGCTGCCCTTGGAGGCGTTGGAGTAGGAGACGTCAACGCTGCCATTGGCGGTGTCGGTGACAGTGATGGGGTAGGTGTCAGGGACGTCGATGGCGTACCAGATGGCGGTGAAGGCCATATCATCGGAAACCGTGACTACCTGACCAGCCTTGTAAACAGTGTTGTTATACTTCCACCCGCCGAAAGTGTAACCGTTGCGCTCAGGAGCGGGGAGGGTGACGGTAGCGCCTTCCTTGGTGGTGATTGTCTTAGTAGTGCCGTCGCCGTAATTGATGGTGATGGTTTTGTCTTCCGCGTCAGCTGCAACATCAGTCAGGTCAGTGACCACATCGCCCGGCTGAGCCGCCGCCTGAGCAGCAGCAACGTCAGTGTAGTAGCTGTAAGGGGTGTCAGGATTGCTGACGCTGTAAAGTTCGGCATTCTTGCCGTCAAGATACTCCTTGTCAACAGGGTCAGAGAAATTGCCGCCGGAGATAAAGCCAAGATCTTCATCCTTAACAAACTCCGCATCCACAGCGGCAATATGACCATTGAATTCACCGTCAATTATATCGACAGTAACTTCCTGAGTTATCTTATCGCCAGCATTAGCTCCGGTCACAGACAAGTTGCAATCCATGTAGCGGACACCGTAATTCTGAGAACTGGTGAATGTGCCGCCATTAATCTGCACCATGAGCGACGAAGAATCATATCCACTTGCGCGACTGGCAATAATAGTAATAGCATCACCTATACCAGACGAACCGGTGTTATTCCTAAAAGCATCAACCCAGTTCTGATCAGTAGGTATGCTGTCACTTGCGATCATTTCAGTGCCGCCGTTCAGTGTACCACCATAAACAATCAAAGTGCCGCTGCAAACTTCAACTGCAGAACCATTAGTGCTGGTTATGGTCGGGCCATTTGCGGCCCCTTCCACGCCGATAACCAAAGTATCATAAGATGGCCAATAGACAGCAGTAGTATGCGAAGTAAGCGTGCCTCCGGTAATGGTCAAATTACTGCCTCGCGAACGAGCATTATTTGTGCTGGCAGCGTATGAAATGCTTTCTATAACACCATCACTGATTGTAACTTTAGCGCCGCCAGTTTGATCTGTATTATATCCTCTGTTAAAGATTGCCAATCCTGAACCGTCGTTGTAATTCTCGCCGTCATAAAGCGCGCTTATTCTTCCGCCCGTTACGTTCACAGTGCCGCCATAAGTTTCAATAGCATTATAAGGCCCCGTAGTAGTCAACGAACCTGAGGTATTCAGTTCGCCGCCAACGTTGCTTATAACGTTGCCGCCAGCTTCAAGGACTGCACTGCTTTCCACGTTGACTTCACCAAAGCTGACAATAAGGTTACTGTTAGTATTAATCGTACCGTTCGTTATAGTTAGGCCGCCGTTATTTATTATAGTTCCGGCGAGATCATTATATGGACTATCAATTACAGTATCATACACCGTATTTGTTCCTGACATCGTCAGCGTATAACCGCCAAGATCGAGGGTTATGTCCTTTCCCTCGGGGATTTCAATAGCGGTATTCTCGGTAACACTCTTCACCAGCGTCACGGTGTCGCCGTCATTGGCAGCATTGATGGCGTTGGCAAGGGTGTCGTAGCCGATATTATTGACGTTAGCAACGACATTGGCGTCAGGAGCAGCAATAATGGTGCCGTTGCCATCTTGCGTCAAAGCAGCTCCAGCTTGGATATAGTCACTTACATTACTCTGAGTATTACCGGCCTTAAAAGTGCCGCCGGTAACGACGATCTCATCATAACTGGGAGCATCACTTTCGTTTGTTTCGATAACATCAAGCGCACCGACAGCACCGTTGACAACCGCGTCCTCGCCAATGGTTACTATATTCCCGTCTACATGGCCGGGGTATGCAGGGCGAAGGTCATAAACCACGCCATATGCGCCAACGTCGTTAACTGCATCACCGACACCGCCGCTAGTAGTCTCGTCGCCTTTCGCAATAATGGTGCCGCCAGTTATTTCCGCAGTACCGGCGCGCATAAGCACACCCACGCCGCCGTTTGCAACTATTGTGCCACCAGTTATGTTGAGCTGGCCTTGCTGAGGATGGTAAACACCGCAAGCTATGTATCCTGCGGTAGTAATATTGCTAATCACCGTGCCACCGTTGATGTTAATAACGGTTCCGCCGCGATCAACTGTATCTGTCTTTGTGCCATTACCCGCAACGGCAGCGTTATTAACAGCAACCAGCACGCCATTATTGATGGTTAACTCTGCGCCGTTTCCTTGTGCTGTTGCGGCAAACTCTTGAGCATGAATATATCCGCCATTTATAATCATCTGCGATTGATAGGCCTGTCCATTCGGATCGATATTGCCAATCGCAGAGACGCCGAGATTGTTATTGGATTTTATGTAGCCGCTCTCTATTGTTACTTTGCCGCCATTGACAGCGGCAACAGTAGTCCCAAAATAATCATTGCCAACAATACTGCCAGACTCATAATTACTAACCGTGTAATCTTCGTTAACACTCGGCATCAGCACTGCCGTAGAGTCCAGTATGGTAAGCTCGCCAGACACCTGAATAACATTTAAAGGATTTTCTCTGTTATAGTTATTCTTCATGTTGGTTAGATCATTACCGTTTAAATCAAGTACAATATTCTTGCCTGCTGGAATTTCAACCGTTTCCTCAGTTGAAATATCCTCCCCCAGCGTTATTGTATCTCCATCTTGGGCGGACTCAATAGCTGCGACTAACTCGGCTTCATCATAAACCGTCTTATCCTCCGCCCATGCCCCTACTGTGCCTAGCGCGGCTGCCAGGCAGAGCGCTAGGGTTAGGGTTAGAATACGTTTCTTCATTGATTTAAACACCCTTTCTTTTATGAAATCTGATTCTCCAATAAAGCTCATTGCTTCAGCTCCGGCTGAAGCAAATGGCGGCGTTAACGCCGCGGAGCTTTGGGACAATAATAACATTATGTCTCCAGGAAGTCAATCGGAAAAGGAACTTTTCACCAAATTGTAATCAAAACGGCCCCGGTTCGTTTGGGAACCGGGGCCTTGGTTGGGTTTTGCTTAGAGGGTGTCGTACCTCATGAAGATGGTGGCGCACTGGGCGCGGGTGGCGGTGCCGCGCGGGGAGAGGGTGCTGCCGCCGACGCCCTCGATGATGCCGTTGCTGATGGCCCAGCGCATGGCGGTGCCGGCATAGCTGCTGACGGTGCTGCCGTCGGAGAAGACGCCGAGGTTATAGCTGCCGCCGGGCTCGCCGATGTAGCGCCAGAGCATGGTGACCATCTGCTCGCGGGTGACGAGGCCGTTGGGGTCGGTGCCGTCGCTGACGCCGTTGGCCACGGCCCAGCTGCGGGCGGTGTTGGCCCAGTTGGTGCCGGTGACGGTCTGGCCGTCAATGCGGGCGAGGACGGCCCAGAACATCGCGCGGCTCATGGTTCCGTTGGGGTTGAAGGTGGTGGCGGAGGTGCCCTCCATCATGCCGTTCGTCCAGACGTAGTGTACGCCGTCGTAGTACCACTGGCTGCTGGCCACATCGGTGAAGGGCAGGCTGTCAGTGACGAAGGTCGCGGTGATGTAGACCTCGTCGTCGGGCATGGTGAAGTAGTAGTACTCCCTGTCACTGCTGAGGGTCGCGGTGACGTTGGTGCGGTTGTTGTCGCCGGTGCGCACGGAGAGGGTGCCCAGCCTGTAGCCGTTGTCGGGGTCGAAGTAGACGCGGACGGTGCTGTCCTCAGCGGCGGCGAACTCGGGGTCGACGGTGATGTCGCCGTGAGTGATGTTGCTGTCGACGGTAATCTCATAGCCCTCGACAAACTCCGCCTCAACATAGACGTCCTCATCCGGCATAGTGAAGCGGTAAACGCCGTCGGAAGTCTCGGTGTAGTCGATAGCGTAGTAGCTGGAATCGAAGCGCGGGTCGGTGGAGACCTTCAGGCTGCTCATGACATAGCCGTTGTCAGGCTCGACGTAGAGGTAAACAACGTCGTACTCGTCAGCGGATACAGTCGGTTCGCCGTCCACACGGGCTTCAACATCGCCGTGTTCGTCGTAGATGACGATGTCAAACTCGTTGGTGCGGACGAAGGTGACGTCAATAGAAACGTCGGAATAGGGCATTGTGAAGGTATACAGATTGGTGCTGGAAGTGAGCGTCCTATAGCCGCCACTGTAGTAAATCCTCAGAGACTGGACTTCGTAGCCCTCAGCGGGAGCGACCATAATACTCGCAGTCTTGCCGGGCTCGGGATTGCTGGTAACACAATACGCGCTGCCATAAATGGAAGTGTACGGGGAAACGGTGTACTCGTCGTCATCGTCCGGCTGCTCATCAACCACGAAAGACGGGGTTACGGTAACATTAGCGGCGGGCATGGTGAACGTCCAAGAAGCATCGCTGGCCCGGCGGCAAGTGACCGTCCTGCCGGTTGCATCGGCAACTGTAACGTTATAAGCCTTGTAGCCAGTGCTAGCTGTCAAGTTAACAGTCACTTCAACGCTCTGTGCAGCTTCAACATAAGTAGTAGTAGCAGTACCGCCGGTTGCACGGTTCACAGTCACGCTGTAGAGGGTCGGCTGCGGAGCAACGTCGTAGTGTTCAACAAATGTTACATCACCAGTTACCATAAACTGCGCGCCGGGATTATAAGTGGTGGTTTTGCCTTCTTCATCGGTAACCGCCCACTTGAAGCCAGCAGAAGAGCCGTACTGCTCTATCAGCTGGATAACTTCGTTAGCTGCATGCATCTCGACGTTTACTGTCTTATTGTCAACGACATAAGTAACAGTGTGCTTAGAAGAATCCGCGACCTTTACATCCGCACTAAGCGTACCCCTGTTGTCAAACTTGGAACCGTCAACAACATAAACGTCGCCGTTATTACCCTTGTTATCAGTCACTGTTACCGTCGCAGAGGCGTCAATTTTGATTATGGAGCCTGCCGCAGCATTGTGGGAATTAGAGTTACCAACACGAATCTGGATAGGTGCGTAGCAATAGCCGGACGTAGTAGTCCAAGGCAGCTTTGAGCCGCAATCATCTATAGTGACCTTAGTATTAGCGCCAATTTCCGCGCTCTCGATGGCGTATATCGCGCCAATGCCTACTTCACTAATATTGATATTGCTGTTGGTAGTATTGATAGTTTTGACGCTGAGGGCATAGCTGCCGCAACCGTCTATAGTAACAGTGCTGCCCTCGATATTCCACTCGCCGCCATTGGAGAAGTTGCCGCCAATGGTGTCAGCGCTGATTGTGGAATTCTTTACGTTCACAATAGCAGCCTCAGTCTGCAAAACAAAAGCATTTTGAAGTTTGCTAATCGTTATTTCAGAATCGTTTATGATATTGAGCGTGCCATACACGTCGATGGCATCACCCATCCCCTTGTTTAGGCTATCTACATTACTCTTTACAGTAAGATCAACAGCATCAAGAGTAAGCGTACCACTAACAATAACATTCTTATTGCGGTCTTCGCTGCCAGTAATCAGGGTAATGGAGTGATTATTGCCCTTGATAGTAACCGTCTTACCACTTTCAACTTTGAGCTCGTTAAGGTCATTGAGATCGGCCTGGAGTACAACCGGCGTTCCGTCAGTATTACCCGCAGCGGTTATGGCGGCAGCAAGAGTGGTGAAGGTATCGTCACCGACAGTGGCAACAACAGTATTGACGGCTGTGTTGCCAACTTTGGCATTGACAAATTCAATGCCGCAACTAGCCAGATTTTCACTTTCAACAGCTGTCCAAGCCTCAGGATTGTCACCACTAGGAGTAACGACTTTATCTACTGCGGCGCCATTAAGAACGAAGCTGGGGCTGCCTATTTTGCCAACCACACTGACGTCGGCTTCGTCTTCAATGATAATCTTGTCGCCAGTGCCAGTCTTTCCGAGGGCATACACGCCCTCGTAAGTGCCGCCGGTAATGGTCAGATTGTCAGTGCCGGCGCTGCGATCATGATCCTGATTCTCAGGGTCTACAGAATTCGTAATGACATTCTTATACTCGCCAGCAGTAAGGGTTACATTATTGGTCTTAGCCTCAGTGCTATCGAGAACAACAGAAAACGTGTCTTCCAGTTTAGTCTCAGAGCCGCCGAGTTCAAAGGTAGAGCCAGCGTTCTTGGTATCGACGTTGACGCCGCCCCAGTCGTTGCCGGAGGTCTTGAGATTGGTGGCCTCAACAGTAGCGCCGCCGATGCACACGCCATAGCCGTTGTTATTCTTGGCAGTCACATTTTCGAGAGTGACATGAATATCGCTCTCAGTCTGATCAGTCCACACGTTGATAGCGTGCTTAGCAAGATTGTTGCCATCAATAATAACATTACGTATTTCAACCTTGCCACCTGTGATGTTGAAAATATGAACGTTCATATCGAGTGTATTGCTGCCATCACCAGTAATGGCGCTAATGGTGTTATTTCCACCGTCTATAATAAGATTCTTATTGATATTATAGACGCCTTTATTGTTCTCGCCTTGCGAAAGATAAGGACTAGTATTAGACTGCAAAAGTATAGTATCACCGCTCTTAGCAGCAGAAATAGCAGTGCTAATAGACGGATACATTTTGTAACCGGTTGCAGCATCTACCTTACCTTCGGATACACCCGTCTTAACTATGAGAGTCGTATTTGTAGTATTTTCGGTATCACCCGCCGTAGCCTCGTTGTCCGCCAACACCCCTACGGTGCCTAGTGCGAACACCATGCACACGGCCAGGAGCGCTGAAATTATGCGCTTTTTCATACCGATTCTCCTTTTCTTTTTTATTCTCCGCTCAAAGCTTGTTCTTTTGCTCCATCTGCGATGGAGCAAAACGGCGCATGCGCCGTTACTGGTTACATGCGTTATGTTACCATATCTTAACCAAGAAGTCAATAGGAGTTACAAAAAAGTATCAAAAAAATTACAAGAAAATTTCGCATTGTTTCTTGACTCTCTGTATTATCTGCATTATAATAAGCAATACAAAGGAGGTGCGGCAGTGCTTTTGAGGCTGGACATGGCGTCGCAGACGCCCATTTACAGGCAGATTCGCGACCAGATGGTGCTGGGCATCGCCGCGGGCGAGCTCGCCCCGGGCGAGAAGCTGCCCACGATACGCGCGCTGGCCGGGCAGTGCGGCGTGAACATGATGACGGTCAACAAGGCCTATGCCCTGCTCCGGCAGGAGGGCTATATCACGACGGGCCGCCGCGGCGGCACGGTAGTGGCCGGCTCCCCGGGCTTCGGCGCGCTGCCGGAGAGATACGCCGCCGCGCTCAGGATTATCGCCGCCGAGGCGCGGCTCGCCGGTATGGACGAAGACGCCTTCGCCGCGCTCTGCCGCGAGGCATACAATTATAATAGTAAGGGGGACGGGGACGATGGCTGAAACCGCGACGGCGATAATCTGGATAGTGATAATGCTGCCCTGCCTCGCGCTGGTGGCCGCGCTGCTGGCGAACGAGGCGAAGCCGAAGAAGAACATCGTCCTCGGCGTGACGCTGCCGCTCGCGGCGCAGTCGGACGCGCGCGTGCTCGCGATTTCGCGGCGCTTCCGGCGGGACGTGTGGCTCTGCTGCGGCGCGTTCGCGGCGCTCTTCTGCGCGCTGGCCCTCCTCGACATGGGGCAGTTCATCATGTGGAGCATCGTGCTGCTGATAGCCGCGATTCTCGCGCCCTACGCGCTCTATGTGCGCGCGAACAAAAAGCTCGCCGCGCTCAAGAGGGCCGAGGGCTGGAGCGTGCCCTATGCGGGCGGGGTGGTCATAGACCTCAAGGCCGCCGCGAACCCCGGAAGGCCCCTGCGGCGCGCCGCCTTCCTGCCGCCGGTAGTCATCGCGCTCGTGCCGCTCATAATCGCGCTCTTCTCCGGCGACGAGGGGACGCGCTGGGGCGCGGTGATAATGTTCGGCGCGATGGTGTTCATCGGCCTCTTATGTATGTTCCTCTACCCGCTCATACTGCGCCAGCGCGGCGACGTGGCCGGGCCCGACAGCGACAGGAACGCCGCCCTCACGCGCGTGCGGCGCTATAACTGGGGCAAGATGCTGCTCGTCACGAGCTACCTGACCGCGATTTTCATGCTCGGCTATTGGCTCTTGCAGGAGAGCGCGCTCTGGACGATGGTGCTGACCGCGGCGTATATGTTCGTGCTGATCGGCTTCTGCCTCACGACCGAGTTCACCGTCCGGCGCGCGCAGGAGCGCCTCACCCGCGACGAGCCGGGCTATGTGGACGAGGACGAGCTCTGGATTTGGGGAATGTTCTACAATAACCCCAACGACAGGCACATATTTATCAACGACCGCACCGGCTCGGGCATGGGCGTCAACTTCGGCCGCCCGGCGGGCAAGGTCTTCATCGCCCTCACCGGCGCGATACTCGTCGGCGTAATCGTGGCCTGTATCGCGCTCGCGCTGGGCTTTTCCTCGCCCTTTGAGGCAAGCGTCGAGGGCGGCACGCTGTATTTCAGCCACGGCACGGAGAAGTACGAGATAGCGCTCGCGGACGTGTCGGAGCTGGATTTGATTTACGACCTCCCCACCGCGCGCCGCGTCGCGGGCACGGGGCTTCCCAACCTCGCCGAGGGGCGCTTCGCCGTCGAGGGCTACGAGAACGCGCGCATAAGCCTCAACCCCGGGCAGCCGCCGTTTATAGTGGTGCGGACGCCTGACATGACGCGCATTTTCGCGCTGAACACGCCGGAGGAGACGGCGGAATTCTATGAGACGCTGAAGGAGGCCCTGCCATGCTCCGCATAGAACATCTCACCAAGAGCTTCGGCGGCAAGCGCGCCGTCGACGACCTCTCGCTGCGCATAGCGCCGGGGCAGATTTACGGCTTCATCGGCCACAACGGCGCGGGCAAGACCACGACGATAAAGGCCTGCTGCGGCATAATGAGCTTCGACTCCGGCGAGATATATCTCGCCGGCCGCAGCATAAAATCCGAGCCGCTCGAGTGCAAGCGCGTGCTGGCCTATATCCCGGACAACCCGGATATGTACGACTTCATGAGCGGGATAAAGTACCTCAACTTTATCTGCGACGTCTTCGCCGTGCCGCGGGCCGAGAGGCAGGAGCGCATACACAGGTACGCCGGCCTCTTTGAGCTCACTGGCGACCTCGCCGAGCCCATCAGCGCCTACTCGCACGGCATGAAGCAGAAGCTCGCCATCATCTCCGCCCTCGTCCACGCGCCGAAGCTGATAATAATGGACGAGCCCTTCGTCGGCCTCGACCCCGTCGCCGCGCACAAGCTCAAGGGCCTCATGCGCGAGCACTGCGACGCCGGCGGCGCGATATTCTTCTCCACCCACGTGCTCGAGGTGGCAGAGAAGCTCTGCGACATGGTGGCGATAATCAAGTCCGGCCGCCTCGTAAAGGCCGGCACGATGGACGAGGTGCGCGGCGACGACTCGCTCGAGGACGTGTTCCTGGAGCTGGAGGAGGAGTAATATGCTGCGGATACTCATCAGGGCGCAGGTGCAGAGCGTACTGGCCTCGCTGACGCGCTCCAGCCGCGGGAAGGGCCTCTCGCTCGCGGCGGCGGGGCTGCTGATTGTCTTCCTGGCCGCCGTCTTCCTCTTTTTCTTCGGCTTCACCTTCTACGCGCTGGCCCTCGCCCTGCCGGGTATGGGGCTGGGCTGGTTCTATTTCGCCCTCGCGGCGGCGATGGCCTTCGCGCTGGGCTTCATCGGCAGCGTCTTTATGGCTCAGCAGCAGCTTTTTAACGCGCGGGACAACGAGCTCCTGCTCGCCATGCCTATACGGCCGCGCGACATACTTGGCGCGCGCATGGCCGTCCTGCTGCTGCTCGACTACGCCCTTACGCTGGTAGTGCTGCTGCCCGCGGGCGCGGTGTGGCTGGCCGTCGCCGGCGGGACGCTGAGCGGCGTTATCGGCTTCGTGCTCTCTGCGCTGCTGCTGCCGCTGCTCATAATGTGCTTCACCTGCCTCTTCGCCTGGCTGCTGGCGCTGATAAGCTCGCGGATGCGGCGCAAGACGCTCATAACGCTGGCGCTCAGCATCGCTTTCCTCGCGGCGTACTTCTATTTCTATATGAACCTGCAGAGGCTGCTCACAGAGCTCATCGCCAACAGTGAACGGATCGCCGGGGCTTTCGTCGCAGTCTACCCCCTCTACGCCTTCGGTCGGGCGGCTCTGGGCTCCTGGCCGCACGTCGCGGGCTTCGCAGCCTGCTGCGTCCTGCCCTTCGCGCTGGTCTGCGCCATACTCTCGCGCGGCTTCCTCGCCGTCACCACGCGCCGCGGCGCGGGAAAAAAGCTCGTCTACCGCGAGCGGGCGCTCAAAGCCTCGGGCGCGGGCGCGGCGCTGCTGAAAAAAGAGCTCGCCCGCTTCGGCTCCAACGGAATGTACATCCTCAACGCCGCATCAGGCACGCTCTTCACCGTCGCGGCGGTTGCAGCGCTCTTTATCTACCGCGTGGAGGCCGCGGCCCTGCTCGCAGCCCTGCCCGAGGGTCTGGGCGCGGGCGTAGTCACGCTGGCGCTCTGCTTCCTCACCGCAATGGATTTCATCAGCGCGCCGAGCGTCTCGCTGGAGGGCAGGACGCTATGGCTGCTGAAGAGCCTGCCCGTGCCCACGCGCAAAATACTAATGAGCAAGGTCAATCTCCATCTCGCCGTCGCCCTGCCGCCCACGCTGCTGGCCTCTGTCTGCTGCGCCGCCGCCCTGCCCTTTACGCTGGCCGAGGCCGCGGCGATTGTCGCCGTCCCGGCGCTGACGTGCGTCTTCTGCGCGCTGCTGGGCCTGGCGGTCAACCTCCGCTATCCCAAGTTTGACTACATCAACGAGACGGCGGTTATAAAAAACAGCATGTCCGTGGCGCTGACCATGTTCGGCTCCTGGGCGCTGCTCGCCGCGGCGGCGCTGCTCTACGCCTTTGCCCTGCGCGGCGTAATAGGTATGACGGCTTACCTCGGCCTCTGCGCCGCCGCGCTGGCCGCCGCCTGCGCCGGGTTATACCTCCATATCTGCCGCGGCGGCGTCGGGAGGTTCGCGGAGCTTTGACGGCGCGATATGCGCATACTTAAAGGGGCGTCTTCTTTTGCCGCCGGCAAAAGAAGACGCCCCTCTGGTCGCTTTTAAATTGATCCGGCCGGGATAAATCAGTCCAGCTTCTTGAAGATCCAGTCGAGGATATCCTTATATACCTCGTCGCGGTTTATCTCGTTGAGGATTTCATGCCTAGCGCCGGGGTAGAACTTGTAGGCCACGTCCCTCAGCCCGGCCTTGACGAAGAGGCTGTAGACCCTGGCCACCTGCACGCCCCAGCCGCCGACGGGGTCGGCCTCGCCGCTTATGAGCAGCACGGGCGTGTCCGTGCGCATGCGCTTGAGCGCCGCGCGCGAGGAGATGAGGCCGAGGCCGAACATCATGTCGCGGAAGAGGCTGGTTGTGGGGATAAAGGTGCAGAGCGGGTCGGCGGCATATCTGTCGACTATGGCCTCGTCGCGCGTGAGCCAGTCGTACTTTGTGCGCAGGGGCTCTATGCCCTTGTTGTAGCTGCCGAAGGCGAGGTTATATATGGCCTCGCTGCGGTGCATGGGGCCGTTTTTGAGCATGTCCGCGTCGCAGGCGAGGCGTCCGCCGGCGACTATGGGCGCGGGGGGCTGGCCCGTGCCGCAGATGATGGCTCCGGCAATCCTGCTCTGAGGGTGGCGGGTAAGCCAGGTGCGGACAAGGAAGCTGCCCATGGAGTGGCCGAAGATGAAGTAGGGCAGCTCGGGATAGCTCTCATGCGTGCGGCGGCGCAGCTCCTCTATGTCGTCCACGACGTGGAACCAGCCGTCCGAGTCGGCAAAGCAGCCCAGGCGCTCCGGAGAGAGGACGCTCTGCCCGTGGCCGAGGTGGTCGTTGCCCACGACGACGAAGCCCTTGGAGGCGAGATAGCGCGCGAAGGGCTCGTAGCGGCCGATGTACTCGTTGATGCCGTGCGAGAGCTGCACCACGCCGTTGAGGTCGCAGTCCGGCTCCCAGACGCGCACGTGTATGGGCGTTTTGCCCTCGCTGGAGGTGAAAAAGTATTCGCTTTCGGCGATGTTCGGCATTTGCTTTTCGCTCCTTTTGTGGTATGATTCTTTTGTCAACATTTTAGTCTAAAACGCCGCGCAAGTCAATGCGCAAAGGAGCAAGTATGAGTGATATATTAGTTGTCAGGACCGCCTCTCTCGCGCCATGGATAGAGGGCCGCTATGGACTCATCACCGGCTGCGGCGACGAAATCATGGCCCATATAGAGTCCAGCCACGAGTTCCTGCCCCGGCCCGACATGGAGCTCGACCCCGGCTACCGCCAGATTATCCCCTACGTCGCCGTCACGCGCGGCGGCGAGGTCTTCGCCACGCGCAGGCTGAATAAGGGCGGCGAGGCGCGGCTGCACGGCAGGCTCAGCCTGGGCGTCGGCGGGCACATCGAGCGCTGGGACGACGAGACGCGCGGAGGCATCCTCATGCGCGCGCTCGAGCGCGAGGTCGCCGAGGAGATCGCCGTGGAGCGCGTAGTTTCCCTCACGCCGCTCGGCGTCATAAACGAGGAGGGCGACGAGGTGAGCCGCGTCCACCTGGGCTTCCTCTTCCGCATGGAGGTCGAAGGCGAGGTGAGCGTGCGCGAGACGGAGAAGCTAGAGGGCATGTGGCTGCCTATCTCCGGGCTGGGCAGCCGCATGGACGAGCTGGAGGGTTGGTCGAGGATAGCCGCCCGCGCGCTTGCGCCCGCGCGGAGCGTCTTCACTCCCGCCGGCATCCTCCTGCCACGCGAGGGGACGGACATGGAAAAGTGGTCCGTCATAGCCTGCGACCAGTTCACCAGCGAGCCCGAATACTGGGCCGAGGCCGGGCGGATAGCAGGCGGCGCGCCGAGCACGCTGCGCATGATCCTGCCCGAGGCCTGGCTGGGCAAGGCCGACGAGGCCGCCGAGCAGGCGGGGATATACGAAGCCATGGAGCGTTATGTAAACTCCGGCCTCCTGCGCGAGCTTCCGGACAGCTACGTCTATGTGGAGCGCACGCTGCCCACGGGCGCGGTTCGCCGCGGCCTGGTGGGCAAGCTCGACCTCGAGCAGTACGACTGGGCGGAGGGCTCCCGGACGCCAATCCGCGCGACCGAGGGCACGGTGGAGAGCCGCCTGCCGCCGCGCGCGGCGATACGCGCGGGCGCGCCGCTCGAGCTGCCGCACATCATGGTGTTCATAGACGACCCGGCCGACACGCTCATAGCCTCGGCGAAGGGCGGCGAGGAGCTCTACGACTTTGAGCTCATGCTCGGCGGCGGGCGCATCCGCGGCGAGCGCGTGAGCGGCGCGGCCGCCGAGGCGCTGCGCGCGAGGCTGGACGCGCTGCCCGGCGAAATCCGCTTCGCCATGGGCGACGGGAACCACTCCCTGGCCGCGGCCAAGCTCTGTTGGGAGCGCATAAAGCCCACGCTCAGCGAGGCCGAGCGCCGCCCGCGCCCCGCGCGCTTCGCGCGCGCGGAGATCGTGAACAGCCACGACCCGGCAGTCACCTTCAGGCCCATCCACCGCCTGATCACCGGTCTCGCGGCCCGATACGCCCCGGAGCTCTTTGCCGGCAGCCTGCCCGCCGGAGCCAGAAACGGCGTGGCCGCGCACACCCGCCGCGCCATACGCTGCATGGGCACGGGCCTCGAGCTCGGCGAGCTGGTGAGGCTCACGGACGAGCTCATAGCCGTGCTGCTCGAAAAATACGGCGGCGAGGTCGACTACGTCCACGGCGACGCCGAGTGCGCCGCCCTCGCCCGCGAAAGGGACGGCTGCGCCATACTCCTGCCCGCGCTTGAAAAGGCGGAGCTGTTCGGCTATATAGCGGCGCACGGCCCCTACCCCAAGAAGAGCTTTTCAATAGGCGAGGCGCGGGAAAAGCGCTATTACCTCGAGTGCCGGAGGATAAAGTGAAAAATGGCCCCATCGGTTAAAAAACCGATGGGGCCTCGCTTTTATTGCCCTATGCGCGAGTAGATTATGCAGTCAGCTATGGCGTTGAGCTCAGAGTCGTTCAGCGTGAACGGGCTGCCGGGCACGCTGACGCGCTCGACAAAGAAGGAATTTTCAAGATATACGTAGATATAAGCGTTCCGGCCGTCTGACAGGATTGTGACCTCGGTGCCGTCTGCAGCTGTGTATATTCGCTCGCTGTATGCGGAGATGTCGCCGGCTTCGGCGACAACGTCGCTGCCGCTTGCAAGCGTGGAGTACATGGAGTTATAGCCGTAGCACGTTACGCGCGTCCCGTTGGGGAGGTCATAGTACCAGCTTACGCAGAAGCTGCCCTCGCCGTACCAGTAGACCTTGTCGAAGCCGTCGGGCGTCCGGGCAAAGATATTCCCCGAGCCGGCGAATTCGGCGGTCTTCTCCGCCAGGGCCTCGTTGGTATAGAAGCCGTCTCCGGTGATGCCGGTGGTGTCGGAGCTCCAGGCGACGTTTGTGCCGGTCAGGAGACGGAGATCGTATTTATCGGCGATATCTTCCAGTTTTGCGGCCATAGTTTCATCGTGCACCTCGTAGCGCCAGTCATACTCGCCGTATTCGGCCGTCATAAATTCCTGCCAGAGGGAGAAGGCCGCGCCGTCTTCCTCGGGCGGCTTAAGCCCGCTGCAATACTCGTCCCGCCAGACGGACCATTCGTCCCAGGCTGCGCGCACATTTTCGACGCGCTCGGAAATACTGAGGCTGAGGCCGTCTGGTACGTCCTGGGGTTTGGTAAGAGAAATGCGCTCGCCATCCGGCAGGAGCAGCGCGCGTATACCGAAAACATCGGCGGCGTAGGCCGCGGCGGCCAGGGCCAGCATCAGCGCCAGCGCCGCGGCAACTGCGATGATGCGGCGCGATATGCGGGAGCGGTCTTCGTTTGTTTTTCGCGTAGTCATTTCATATACCTCCTTCAAAAGACCGTCGGAGGCGTGCAGCTTGGAAAATGTCCTGTGGAACCGCTCTCTATCCAATCTGTTATCAGCGTTCAAGTCAATACACCTCCGAAATAAACGATTTCAGCTTTGCCCGCGCGCGGTGCAAGCGGGTGCTTACGGTATTTGCGGGCACGCCGAGCATTCGGGCTATCTCCGCGGTGGAGTACCCCTCATAGTAGAAGAGGAGCACGACCAGGCGGTATTTGCGCTCAAGCTGCATTACCGCCGTGAAGAGGCAGCTGTCCTCCTCCCGCTCAAAGCGGAGCTCGGCCGCGTATTCCTCGAGCGGCACGTTTCTGCGCCATGGGGAACGGAAGACCCTGTTGCATTCATTGACCGTGACGCGGATAAGCCAGTTTTTTACGTGAGAGTCCGACTCGAACTCCTTCTTCGTTTTGTACAGCTTTATCAGCACGTCCTGGGTTACGTCCTCCGCATCCGCGCGGTTCTTGAGCGCGGCGAATGCCACGGCGTACACTGTGTCTATGTACTTTGCCGCCAGGGCTTCAAATCGTTCGTCCGATAACATAAGGCCGCTCCTTTCGCAGAAGCCGCGTAAGCGCTCGCGGCGTTTGGGTGAAAAGCTTTTCACTTATAATATCCGCCGGACGGGCGGAATCTTTCAAAAGGGAGCAAATTTCCCCAACGGGAGTCGGCGGGCCCCGCGGCGGCTCGCGGACTTCACCAAACATCACGTGCCCGCGCTTTATCGCGCCGCCTCCCTTCGGTCCAAGTATAAGCTCCGCTACCGCGGCGGGTCAAGGGCTTCGGCGCGGCTTGCGCGGTCGGGAGCGCGCTTTGCACACACGGCGATGAGGCGGAAAAATAGTACACAAAATTTATCTCAAAATTTCTTGCAAAAGGCGAAAAGCTCTTGACAAGTACGCGCGTAATTGATATTGCCTCGAGTACCGGAGGATCAGGCGCTGAGACGCCCGCTCCCGGCTTTTTGGCCTTGGCCTCTAATTTGAAAACCCTGAGGGGGGATTCCTTTTGGCAAAGCAAAAGGAATCCCCCCTCAGCGGCAGAATAAGCATATTATCAGCCTGCGTATACAGCGCAGGGCAGCTCAAGCGGCGCGTCAAACCGCGGCGCTCAGTCCAGTCTTAGATTCAGCGTCCGCGTGAATCTCTCGCCCGGGGCTAGGACGGTGACGCCGGGGCGGTCGAACATGCCGCCGGGGCCGGGGTAGCCGCTCCAGGGCTCGAGACAGACGAAGGGCGTCGTGCCGGGCACGCCCCAGAGCAGGAACCAGCCGAAGCCGCGCGCGTCCACCGTGACGGCGCGCCCGTCGCTTCGCTCGAGGCGGAACCAGTCCGAGCCCGGGGCGGCGAGGTCGATGCTCGCCCCGCTGTCAAAGAGGCCGGGGGCGAGCGAGAGCGTGTCCGCGCCGCCGGGAAAGTCTGGCCTTTGCGCGCGTACAACGCTGCCGGCCGGGGCTATGAAGCCCGGGTGGAAGCCAAGCTGCAGCGGCATGGCCTGCGCGCCGCTGTTCATGATGTCGTACCTGAGCGCGAGCGTCTCCGCGCCGAGGCGGTACTCCGCCCGCAGCGCGAAGGGCCAGGGCCAGCGCGGGTCGCCCTCGCCCAGCGCGAAGGCGAAGGCCAGGCTGTCCCCTCCCCTTTCGGCGAGCTCGTGCTCCGCGTCGCGCACGAAGCCGTGGCGTCCGGCGGCGTAGCTCCTGCCTCCGTGGGTGAAGGACTCCCCCTCCACCGCGCCGCAGTAGGGGCAGCAGATTGGCGCGCGGCGGGGCCATTCGCTCCCGCCCTGCCAGAGGTATTCCGTGTTTTCATATCTGAGCGACACGAGCTGCGCGCCCACGTCGCTCACGCGCGCGGTCAGCGCGCCGGAGCTAATCTCATATTCCATATCACACAAAGCACATTACGAGGTTGTAGCAGCTTATCAGCGTTATCACGGCCATAATCGCGAGGAAGAGCCGGTCGACGCCCCTGTTCGTGAGCTTGGCGCTGATGCTGCGGCCCAGTATGCCGCCGAGCACTCCGCCCACGCACATGGCGATGAGCACCAGCCAGTCGAAGTCCGGCACCGTGCCGCGCACGAGGGTGTTGATGAAGCTCGCGGCCTGGCTGTAGAGGATGATGTAGAGCGAGTTGAGCGCCGCCGTCTTCGAATCCATGGAGAAGAAGAAGTACAGCACGGCGAGGTTAATAGGCCCGCCGCCGATGCCGAGGAAGGCGCTCAGCAGGCCCAGCACAAGGCCAATCATAACGCAGGCGAAGGCGTTGGTGACGTTGATGGTGCGCAGCCCGTCCTTCTTGAGCGTGTAGATGAAGACTCCGACGGTGAGCAGTATCATCATGACCTGCTGGGCGATGTCGACGGTGACGCCGCCCGCGCCGCGCACGAGCTCGAAGAGCTCCTTGCCGAGTATGCCGCCCACGGCCGCGCCCACGGCGAGGAAGGTACCGCGGCGCTTTTCGACCTTTACCGAACCGCCGCGCGAGCGGATCATGCTGGTGATGGTCATGGCAAGCACCGTGCATCCGGAGAGGAAGCTGACCGTGGCGACGCCCATGCCGGAGACGGCGTCGAGGACGGGCTTTATTATAACGCCGCCCCCGACGCCGCTTATTCCGCCGGCCGTCGTGGCCGCCAGGCAGACGAGGAAATATACTACAGCGAGCAGCATGTCAGCGCAGGTTCACGAAGCGGGTGTCGTACTCGCCTATGAGCGGCAGGCAGTAGGCCCGGAATTCGTCCGTCACGCCGCCCGGGGTGATCCACTCGAGCGGGAAGGTCTTCTCCGCGTTCGCCACCTCGGCGAGGGGCACGAGGATGGTCTCGCTCTTGTATTCGGGCTCGCGCTCGGTCCTGAAGCCGACCATCCAGCCGGTCTCGCCCCCGACGGCGGCCTTGACTGCGGTGGCTCCGGCGAGCTCCGCCTCGTCGCGGTCTACCTCGCTCATGAGCGCGACGCTGGTGCGGCCCAGAAGGCCGGGCTTCTCGCTCCGGGACTTGAGGCCGAGCTCGTTCATAATCATGTCGCTGAGGGTCTGCGCCGCGCCGCCGGGCACCTTGTGACCGAAGCCGTCGACGATGCCGCTGTCGGCCACGGGCGCGCCGCCGGCGTAGTGTATGCCCTCGCTGACCGTGACCAGCAGGCCGCGGCCCTTGGCCCACTTCTCCTTCACGGCGGCGAGGAACTCGTCCTTGTCGAAGTCCGTCTCGGGCAGGTAGACCAGGTGCTCGCAGGGCATGAGAGCGGTGAAGAGCGCGCTCGCGGCGGTTATCCAGCCGGCGTTGCGGCCCATCATCTCCATGACGACGACGTGTATCGGCAGGGCTGCGGCGTCCTGCGCGAGCTCCAGCGCGCTCGCGGCGGCGTACTTGGCCGCGCTGCCGAAGCCCGGGCAGTGGTCGGTGACGGCGAGGTCGTTGTCTATGGTCTTTTGAATGCCGATGACGCGCAGCTCGTAGCCGCTCTCGACCGCGAGCTGATAGACCTTGTTGCAGGTGTCCATCGAGTCGTTGCCGCCGTTATAGAAGAAATAGCGGATG
>CALWYR010000193.1 GCA_944385805.1 uncultured Oscillospiraceae bacterium | reverse complement strand
GAACAGCCGTCCCCGGAACAGCCACACCAGCGCAGCGCCCAGCAGATAGGCCGCCGCCAGCGCCCCCTTATAGGGAGTAGTCCGTACCGCCGCCAGCCCAGCCTTGACACGCCGGAGCAGATGGCGGGCTCCTGCAAAACGGGACGTACATATTCGCCGGCGCGCCCAAGGTAGGCAAGTCGTTCCTGATGGCACAGCTCGCGTACCACGTCGCGACCGGTCAGAAGCTTTGGGATTACGAGGTCAGGCAGGGTACGGTGCTCTATCTCGCGCTGGAGGATGGCTATGAGCGCCTTCAGGAACGGATGTACCGGATGTTTGGAGTAGATGGTACGCCGAATCTGCACTTTGCCATCGCTGCGAAGCAGCTCGGTAGTGGTTTGGATGCGCAGCTCGAAAAGTTTGTGCGCGAACGCCCGGACACGCGCTTAATCATCATCGACACGCTGCAAAAGGTGCGGGAGCTGAGTGGCGAGGCGTACAGCTACCGGGACGATTACCAGATTATCGGGCAGCTCAAACAGCTGGCTGACAAGTTCAAGCTCTGCCTGCTGATTGTCCATCACACGCGCAAATCCCCAGCCAATGACGAGTTCGACCGCATCTCAGGCACGACCGGCATCTACGGCTGTGCTGATGGTGCGTTTGTGCTGAGCAAGGAGCGCCGCACGGATAACGCAGCCACGCTGAGCATCTCTGGCCGAGACCAACCTGACCAGCGCATCCACCTCGTGCGGGATGAGGAGTCGCTGCAATGGAACTTTGACCATGCGGACACGGAATTGTATAAGGATCCGCCTGACCCGCTGCTTGAAAAAGTTGCAGCGCTGGTGACGGAGGAGCGCCCAACCTGGCAGGGCAGCGCGACGGAGCTTATTGAACTACTTGGCCTTGACCTGAAACCAAACGCGCTTGCAATGAGGCTAAATGTCCGTGTAGCAAAGCTCAAAAATGACTACGGAATACACTACGAGAACACGAGAACACACGCCGGAAGAACGATCACGCTCACGAAAATTTCATCGCAGGCGTGACGACCGTGACAGCCGTGACGGCTAAAATAACAGCGGCGGTGTTTTAAAAACATCGTCACGGTCGTCACGGCCGTCACGGAAACGCAAAGCGTCCGCAAGGGCGCGCCGCCGAAAAAACTGCCCGACCGCAAGGCCGGGCAGTTTTGAGTTTCAGGGTTTGGGATAGAATCCCAACAAGGCGAACGAGCGGAGCGTATATACGCGCTCCCCGCTTGCGATTTAGCAAGTGGGGCCCTCCGCGCCCTGCTTGCCATTGATTTTCTTCCAGTATATAATACTAACGTAAGGAGGCGATCATGTGAAGATACTTGTCGTTGAGGACGATGGGAAGCTCAACCAGATAATCTGCGCCTACCTCGCGCGCAGCGGCTATCAGGCGCGGGGCTGCTCAAACCCGGTGGAGGCCTACGACCTGCTCTATGCGGAGATGTTCGACCTCATCATCTCCGATGTGATGATGCCGCAGATAGACGGCTTTGACTTCGCGCGCGAGATACGCGCCAAAAACCCATCGATACCCATTTTGTTCATCACGGCGCTGGACGACATCGTCTCCAAGCAGAAGGGCTTCACCGCCGGGGTGGACGACTACATGGTCAAGCCCATCGACATGGACGAGATGGTCCTGCGCGTGGGCGCGCTGCTGAGGCGCGCGCAGCTCAAAAACGAAAACCGCCTCGAGATCGGCGAGCTCGTCCTCGTGCGCGACGAGATGAGCGCCTATGTGAACGGCGAGGAGGTGCCAATACTCCCGCGCGAGTTCAATATCCTCTACAAGCTGCTCAGCCACCCGAAGAAAATTTTCACCCGCAGCGAGCTCATAGACGAATACTGGGGCATGACCAACGACACGGGCCTGCGCACCGTGGACGTCTACATCACCAAGCTGCGAAAGGAGTTCGCGCACTGCAAGAGCTTCGAGATAGTCACCGTACACGGCTTCGGCTATAAGGCGGTGCTCAAATGAAGTGGCGCAGCTTCTTCGGCAAGGACGACCCTCGCGTTACCGCGCCCATAGTCTCATGGAAAATAATACTTGTAATTATCGGCACGGTTTTCCTCTTCGTCGCGGCGCAGACGGCGGTCATATCGCGCTACCTCGACAACGTCGCCGCGATGGTGTCGGTGCTCACGAGCTACCTCACCTTCGTCTGCATGGTGTTCGCGCTCGGCATCTGGGTCTACTGGCGGCAGACAACGGGCAAGCCGCTCCGGCGCATCGCCCGCGCCGCCCGGCGCGTGGCCTCCGGGGACTTCGGCGTACAGCTGCCCAGTGGGCGCAAGAACGGCAAAATGAACGAGATAGACGTCCTCTCCGCCGACTTCAACACCATGGTGCGCGAGCTCGCGGGCAACGAGATGCTCAAGAGCGACTTCATCGCCAACGTCTCGCACGAGATAAAGACGCCGCTCTCCATCATCCAGAGCTACACCAAGGCCCTGCGCGACGGCGCGGCCCCTCCTGATCAGCGCGAGCAGTACATGGACACGGTTATAGAGGCTGCCGGGCGTTTGAATGCCATGATAACGAACATACTCAAGCTAAGCAAGCTGGAAAACCAGCAGATCTTCCCCACGCCGGAGACCTATCAGCTCGGCGAGCAGCTTCGCCGCTGCGCGCTGGGCTTCATGGAAAAGTGGCAGGCGAAGGACATAGACTTCGAGATAGACGTCGAGGACGTGGCGGTCTGCTGCGACGCGGAGCTGATGGAGCTGGTGTGGAACAACCTCCTCTCCAACGCCGTGAAGTTCACGCCGCCGGGCGGGAAGATCTCGCTCAGATCCCACACAGGTGAAGGCAAGGTGTATGTTACCGTGCGCGACACGGGCTGCGGCATGGACGCGGAGACGGCGCGGCGCGCCTTCGAGAAGTTCTACCAGGGCGACAGCTCCCACGCCTCCGAAGGCAACGGCCTCGGCCTCGCGCTGGCGCGGAAGGTCGTGGACATCGCCGGCGGCAGGATAAGCGTCGAGAGCGAGCCCGGTAAGGGCTCGGCCTTTACGGTGGAGTTGAATACTGTGTGACAGCAAGAGCAAAGCGGCTCCCTATTACTCGGGAGCCGCTTTTTTGCGTTCACCGGCACAGCCGGTTTAATATCTCATTAACAAAAATCGTGAAGCTCATAAATACGGGCGCGCTATCATATTCGCAGAAAGCAATTCCCGGAGGTGACGATATGGATCAGGGAATAGACAAAAACGTGCCGTCGAGGCGTATATTCACGATACCGAACCTGCTTTCCCTGCTGCGGCTTCTGATGATACCCGCGATAATATGGCTTTACATTGAGATGCGCGCGCCGCTCGCGGCTGGGCTTCTGCTGCTTCTCTCCGGCTCTACGGACATCATAGACGGCTTCATCGCGCGCCGCTTCAACATGACGAGCGACCTCGGCAAGATACTTGACCCAGCAGCGGATAAGCTCACGCAGGCGGCGGTGCTTCTCTGCCTTGCGTTCAGCTTCCCGCTGATGGCCGTGCCGCTCGCGCTGCTCATAGTCCGCGACCTCTGCATGGCAGGGCTCTGCGTCGCCGTGATAAAAAGAGCCGGTATCGTCCCGCAGGCCGACTGGCACGGCAAGGCCGCCACCGCGCTGCTATACTGCACGATGCTGCTGCATGTATTCTGGCCCGGACTGCCGGAAGCGCTCTCATACGCGCTCATCGCCGTCTGCACAGCCATGATAGCTCTCTCCTTCGCACTCTACATGAGGCGCAATCTCGCGCTGATACGAAGAGGGGACGACAAATGAGCGGCTTTCTCGGCTGCTGCTTCTATCTTGCGGCGATGGGCGCAGGAGGCTTCGTGCTTGGCAGGCTTTGCCTGCGCGGGCATCTGGCCCGGTGCGGGCGGGATCATCGTGTCGGCGCTGTTCGCCATCGGCAACGTTCCCTACATTATTATACAGCGCAGCAACAGGCCGCGCCTCGCACGAATACTTGCGGGACTTGAACGAAAAAACACGGAAAGGAGGCAGACGTGTGCGCGTTTTAATCCTAAGCTGCGACACCGGAGGAGGGCATAACTCCTGCGCCGCGGCGCTCAGGTCAGCTTTTGAGGCCGAGGGCGTACCCTGCGCGGTGAAGGATTCGCTGCGCTTTATTTCCCCGGCAGTTTCAAAGCTTATATCCAAGGGGCATTCGTGGATTTACCGAAACCTCCCGGCGCTCTTCTCCGCGGGCTACGAGGGCTCGGAAAAATATCCACGGCTCTATATGCCGGGCGGCGCGGCCTATCGCTTTCTTTGCTCAGGCGCGGAACGGCTCCGGGACTTCATCGCAGGCTTCGGGGCCGGCGCCCTCATATGCACGCACGTCTTCTCCGCGCTCGCGGTCAGCGAGGTTTTCCGGCGGTATGGGCGAAATCTGCCCGCATACTTCGTCTGCACAGACTACACCTGCAGCCCCGGCTGCGCGCAGAGCGAGCTGGACGCGTATTTCATCCCGGACACAGCTTTGGCAGAGGAATTTGCCGGCTGCGGCGTGCCGTCAGAAAAGCTCATACCCTCCGGCATACCTGTACGCGGCGAATTCCGGCCTCCCGCAAGCAAGACGGATGCCAAGCGCCGGCTGGGCTTCGGCGCTTATACGCCGCACATCCTTATAATGAGCGGCAGCATGGGCTGCGGCCCGATAAGCTCGCTCGTGCGGGCGATAGCCAATAGCCCGCGGGCAGATTTCCGCGTCAGCGTGGTCTGCGGCACGAACAAAGCGCTCAAGCGCCGGCTAGACCGGGAGTACGCCGGCGACCACCGCATCATAATCTACGGCTACACGCAGGAAATACCCGCCCTGATGGCGAGCGCCGACCTGCTGCTGACAAAGCCCGGCGGCATGAGCACAACGGAAGGAGCGAAAATGCGCCTGCCAATGCTGCTGCTGGATTCCGTCGCAGGCTGCGAGAAGCGCAACATGCGGTATTTTATCGAGCGCGGAGTAGCCATGATGTGCCCTGCCCCGGAGGACGCGGCGCTGCGAGCACTCACGCTCCTCTATGAGCCGAAGCGCATTGCCTCCATGGCAGATAACTACCGGCGCATGCCGGAGAATAACGCGTCGGAGATCATAGCCCGCCATGTGCTCGGCGCGGCAGAGGGAGGAAGCGGAAATGAAGCTCGGACCGCCTGCCGTTGACTACCGGCGATTTAGGATTGCCAAGTTGAGCTCGCCGGAATTTCGCCACCTCAAACTGCTCATATTCTGGCCGCTTTTCGGATTGGCGTTCCTCACAGTTGAGCGGTTCTGGATACGCGACAGTTATTTCCCTGTCTCTTGCGCGCTGGATGAGCACATTCCTTTCTGCGAGTATTTCCTCATACCCTACCTTTTCTGGTTCGTGTTCCTCGTGGGTATACATGTTTACGCGCTCTTTTATGACATCGAGAGCTTCAAAAAGCTCATGAAATTTATAATTATTTCCTATAATATTGCGCTTTTCATCTATATAATTTTCCCAAACTGTCAGGATCTGCGGCCTCTGGCCTTCGAGCGGAATAACGCCTTCACGCGGTTCCTTGCGGGCTTTTATCAGTTCGATACAAACACCAATGTATGTCCATCCCTGCACGTTGTTGGTTCGGTCGCGGTGCTGGCCTGCGCGTGGCACAGCCGGCATTTCTCAACGGCCGGATGGAGGGCGGCTTTCACGGCCGCCGCCGCGCTCATCACCGTCTCCACCGTATTTCTGAAGCAGCATTCCGTAATAGACCTGCTCGCCGCTCTGCCGGTCTGCGCAGTCGCCTATTACTTCGCCTATATCTACAAAAGAAAGGATGTATCACCATGAGCAAGAAATTAACTGACCTGTTTACCGCTATCGGAGCCGTCGCCGTCGCGGCCGCGGCAGGGTTCCTGGCCTACGCGTATTACAAGAAGCAGCGGGGCGAGGAACCGTTCGCCGCTCCGCAGCCGGTTGTGACCGCCCCCGCGCCGGAGGCTGAAGCCCCCGTGGTGGAGGAATCCGAAGCCCCCGCGGAGAGCGGGGCCGCGGCGGACGCCGCCGCTCCGGAGAGCGAGGCCGCCGCCGAAGCCGGTGCTCAGGCATGAAACGCCTATACATTATAACGGGCGCGGCTGGCCATCTCGCGGGTACTATCATAAGGTGCCTGCGCGGTTCGGATTGCCATATCCGAGCTCTAATACTGCCCTCGGAGAGCGGTGAGGACGACCGGCAGGTCACCTGGTACAAGGGCGACGTGACGCGTCGCGAGTCGCTGGAGGCCATCTTCTCCGGCGTGGAGTGCAATGAGGTCATCGTCATACACGCCGCGGGGATAATCAGCATCGACGACCGCCCCTCGCCGAAGCTGCATGACGTTAACGTAGAGGGTACGCGAAATATAATTGCCCAGTGCCTGCGTCATCATGTGCGGAGGCTGGTTTACATTAGTTCTGTACACGCCATACCCGAGCGCGATGACGGCGAAGTGATAACCGAGGCCGCATCCTTCTCGCCGGAGCTTGTAACCGGGGCCTACGCCAGGAGCAAGGCCGAGGCCACGCAGGCGGTGCTCGACGCCGCGAAGGCCGGGCTGGATGCGGTGATAGTGCAGCCGAGCGGGATAATCGGCCCCTATGACGAGGGCAATAACCACATTGTGCAGTTGGTAAAGATGTGCATAGACGGCAAGCTGCCCGCCGGGGTGAAGGGCGGCTATGACTTCGTTGACGTGCGAGACGTCGCCCGCGGCTGCATAGCAGCGGCAGAATACGGGCGTGCCGGGGAGAGCTACATACTTTCCAACCGCTACTGCACCATCGCGGAAATACTCGAGAGCGTCCGCGCCGTCGCGGGCGGGCGCAGGAAAATCTGCCTGCCGCTCAGCCTGGCGCGCGTCTTCGCGCCGCTGTTTGAGTGGTACGCGAGAGCGAGGCACACGCGAGCGCTATACACGCGCTACGCCCTGAGCACCATCTCCGGCGGCGGCCGATTTTCTCACGAAAAGGCCACACGCGAGCTGGGCTACGCTCCGCGCGATATGTGCGAGACCATAAGAGACACCGTGTATTGGCTCCGGGGACAGGAGGTTCCTCTCGAACCGGTATCAAATGAAAGGATTGATGAACATGAAATGGAACATAGTCACAGATTCGAGCTGCGATCTCTTTCCTGATAAGCTCCAGGATGGAGACATATCTCTCAGCAGCGTGCCCTTCACCATCAGCGTCGGCGGCAGGGATTTCGTCGACGATCCCGGCCTCGACACGGGAAGGATGCTCGACGCCATGGAGAGCTCGCCGGAGATAAGCCACACCTCCTGCCCCGCGCCCAGCGCGTGGCTGGAGCAGTTTGAGAAGGCTGATTACAGCATAGCCATTACAATCTCCTCCCAGCTCTCCGGCAGTATGCAGAGCGCCCTCGCCGCGCGGGACATGGCCCTCGAGCGGCACCCGGAGAAGAAGATAGCCGTGCTCGACTCGCGCTCCACCGGCCCGGAGCTTGCGCTCTGCGTGGAGGAGATAGAGAAGCTGATTCGCCGCGGCGCGGAGTTTGAGGATGTGGTCGCCCATGGCGAGCGCTTCCTCAAATCGGCGAAGGTCATGTTCGCGCTCTGCTCCTTCGATAACCTCGTGCGCAACGGGCGCATGAGCCGCGTCGTGGGCTTCGTCGCGCGTGTGCTCAACATGTGGGGCATAGGCAGCGGCAGCGAGGAGGGCAAAATTGTCATTGAGGGCAAGACCCGCGGGGCGAAAAAGGCCGTCGAGATGCTGCTTACCAAGATG
>CALWYR010000192.1 GCA_944385805.1 uncultured Oscillospiraceae bacterium | reverse complement strand
ATGAAGCCGGAGAGCGTGCGCGGGGTAACTTTGTCCATGTTCTTCCTCCAATACAGCAAGCGGGGGCGGCGGATGAGCCGCCGCCCCATAGCCTGTAAAGTTATTTCTTCTTCGGGTTGACGATGTCGCGCCAGTCGAGGTCGCCGCGGCGCAGGCCCTGTATGAGCACCTCCGCAGTGGCGGCGTTGGTCGCCATGGGTATCTGATACTGGTCGCAGAGCCGCGCGAGCTTGTTCACGCTCTCAAAGCCGTCGGGGTGGGACGGGTCGCAGAAGTAGATGACGAGGTCAATCTCGTTGTAGGCGATGCGCGCGGCAATCTGCTGCGCGCCCTGCTTATCGTGCAGGTAGAGCGTAATCGGCAGGCCGGTGGCCTCGGCGACTAGTTTGCCCGTCGTATTGGTGGCGCAGAGCGTGTGATCCGCGAGGATACCGCAGTAGGCTATGCAAAACTGCACCATCAGTTCTTTTTTTCCGTCGTCGGCCAGCAGGGCTATATTCATCTGAAACTCCTTTCCGGCGTGTCCGGACGGAGGCCTGTCCGCCGTCTCGGGACATCCGATGGTTCATTATATCGCCGATGTGCGAAAACTGCAACTGCATTATTGCGAAAAACCGCAAAAAATTCGATAAAATGTCGCCTGCGGCTCAGCGCAGGAGGGTGTTTTCGCCTTCAGCCGTCACTTCCTTGTCGCCGAGGCTGAAATAGGCGTCGAGGATGTCCTTGGCGATGTTCGTGCAGTTGGCGCCGGACTGGCCGCGGGCAATGACAATGGCGACGGCTATCTCCGGGTCGTCGTAGGGGGCGTAGCACATGAAGATGGCGTTGTTGGTCTTGTTCTCGCCCAGCTGGGAGGTGCCGGTCTTGGCGGCGACGCCGATGTACTCGCCGTTGACGGAGTAGTTGTTGAAGGCGTTATAGACGTCGACGGAGGAGCTGTTGACGTCGTGCGCGAGCAGGTACATGCCCTGCTGCACGGCGGCGAAGTTGTAGTCGGCGCTCTCCACCGTGCTGAGCACGCTGTGGTCGCCCTCCGCCAGCTGCGTGGAGTAGTCGAAGCTGCGCACGCTCTTGAGGATGCTGGCGCTGTGGCGCGTGCCGCCGTTGGCGATGGCCGCGCAGTACTCGGCGAGCTGCAGCGGGGTGAAGGTGCTGTCGGACTGGCCGATGCCGGCCTGCAGCGTGTCGCCGTACACCCAGGCGTCCACGTCGTAGTCCTCGTGGTTGTCGGGGTTGGCCATGTTGCCGGTGACCTCGGGCAGCTCTATGCCCGTGCTCTCGCCGAGGCCGAAGTCCTCGGCCATCTCGTCGAGGGCCTCGATGCCGGTCTGGTCGGCCACGCTATAGAAAAAGTAGTTGCACGAGTCGCGTATCGCCTCGGAGACGTTGTCGTTGCCGTGCATGAGGCCGTCGAAGCTGTCGTAAATCCAGCAGTGCGGGGCGTAGCCCTGGTCGGCGTACTTGTTGAAGACGCCCTCGCACTTGATGCGCGTCTCGGTGTTTATGACGTTGTTCGTAAGCGCGGCCAGGGCCGTCAGCGGCTTGAAGGTGGAGCCGGGGGCGTAGGCGCCCATGAGCGCGTAGTTGTACATTGGCTGGGGCATGTTGGGGTCGTCGGAGTTGACCATCAGCTCCTCGTAGTACTCGGGGTCGAAGACCTGGCTGGGGTCGAAGGTCGGGTAGCTCGCGATGGCCAGCGGCTCGCCCGTGTCCACGTCGACAACAACCGCGGCGGCCTCGCGTATCTCCTCTTTTATCTCGTCGGTCTCGCCGGCGGCCTGGTGCTCGGCGTTGTCCTGGTCGCGCTGCTGCTGAAGGGCGATGACGCCGCTCTCCAGCGCGCGCTCCACCGCCTCCTGCAGCTGCATGTCTATGGTGAGATAGACGTGGTTGCCGGGGACGGGGTCCTCCTCATAGACGGTGCCGGTTATCGTGCCGGAGCTGTTGCGCGTCACGCGGGCGGTGCCGTCCGAGCCGTGGAGCCACTCCTCAAAGGCCAGCTCCACGCCCATCTTGCCGACCAGCGAGTCGTAGCTGTAGCCGCTGTCGTCGCCGCGCATGTACTGCTCGGTCTCCTCGGCGGTCATCGCGCCGACGTAGCCGAGGATGTGCGCGGCATACTGCGTGTTGTATTCGCGCACGTAGCTCGAGCGCACCTCAACCACCGTGCCCACGGTGCCCATGAGCTCGCTGATGAGGTCGATGCTGGCGTCCTCGACGAAGATGTATTCGCCGGTGTTGATGGCGTAGCGCACGTTGAGGGCGTAGCGGACGGCGCTTATCTTGCGCATGTCCTCGGACGAGTAGCTGTTGGAAATCTCATAGCGGGTACGGAAGTAGCTCATGAGCTCCACGGCGCTGGTGTCCTCGGCGAGGCCCTGGCGAGTGAAATAGGCCTCGAGCATACTGCGCTGGAGCGCGGACATGTTGGAGTCGTACTCGTAGGGCGGCTCCTCGCTTATGGGCAGGTCGTCCGTCCAGTCGATGCCGTTTTCCTCGACGATGTTGACCATCTCGAGTATCAGGGCGTTGGGGTCCTCCACGTCCTCGCCGAAGAGGCGCGTGGTATTGATATAGAGGTTGTAGCACTCGCGGTTGGAGACCATCACGCGGCCGTAGCGGTCGAGGATGTTGCCGCGCGCGGCCACCACGGCCTGGCGGCTTATCTGCTCGTTCTGGCTCTGCTGGTAATAGGCCGCGCCGTTGAGTATCTGGATGTTGTAGAGCGTGCCCACGCACAGGGCGATGAGCAGCGCGACGACGAGGCCGAAGGCCACGACTCGGGATGTCTTTATCTTGCTTCCCATAGTGTGAGTATCCTTTCTCCGGGGGTTTGCTCTTACTTACACTATCACAGCTCTTTTTCCCCGCGGTCAGCGCCCGCGCGGCGCGCTGCGGCTTATCGCCCGGCAGGGATAGTACAGCGCGGCCGCCATGGGCAGCGACCAGAGTATCTGCACGGCCGCCGGCCAGAGCACGCTCAAAAGGGAGCTCCCGCCGAAGACAGGCCCCAGCAGCTGGAAGAGCGTCGTAAGGGCGAAGGCGGCCAGGCACATGATGAGGTAGGCGAAGAGGCTGGCGTTTACGTACCAGCGCGTCAGTATCCCGGCGAAGAAGCCCAGCACCGGGAAGAGCGCGATGAAGAGCGCCGTATAGTCGAAGCTGATGTCGGCGAGGAAGCCCAGCACCAGCCCGAAGGCCGCGCCCCAGACCCCGCCCTCAAAGGCCCCTATCGCCACGGCGGCGGCGGGGATGAACATCATGTTCACGCCGAAGAGCGGCAGGCCCGGCGCGACGGTGTCCTGCAAAAACAGCGCCGCGACGATATAGACGAGGTAGAGCGCCGCGCGGCGCAGCTTCTCAACGTTGATGAGGTCGCGTACCATCTCAGCCTCCAGTCACCGGTGCGGCGGACTCGGGCGGGGGAGTGACGGCGGTCTCGCCGGAGGCGGGAGCCTGCGCGTCCTGCTGCCCGGCCTGGGCGCCGAAGGACTTGATGATGAAGACCTGCACCAGCGAGTCGAGGTCGGCGGCGGGGGTGATGATGCCGTACTCGGTCTGGCCGGCGGCCTCGGTCTGGATGCTGGAGACGGTGCCGATGACCAGCCCGGAGGGGATCATGTCGCCGGAGCCGGAGGTCAGTATCTCGTCGTCGAGGAAGAGCTGCGCGCCCTCGGTCAGCCAGGTGATGCGCGCCTGGCCCTGGGTCATGAGCGCGTAGTCGCCGACGAGCATGGCCGAGGAGCCCTCGGAGCCCACCAGCGCGCCGACGGAGGTGTCCACGTCGATGATGGTGCTGACGGTGGCGGAGGAGGCGGCGACCTCGGTGACAACGCCGGCCAGCGCGCCGTACTCGGTGATGACGGCCATGCCGGCGGAGATGCCGCTGGACGAGCCCTTGCTGATGGTGAAGCTGCTCTCCCAGTTGTTCGGGCTCCAGGCGACGATGCGCGCCTGCTCCATTACGTAGTTGGGGTTGTCCCTGGCGAAGCCGAGAAGCGTCTCGTAGCGCTCGTTCTCCTCCACGGCCTCGGCTCCGGCGCGCGCGGCCTCCTGAGCCTCGGCCAGCTGTATGCGCAGCGCCTCGTTGTCGGCCTGCAGCTGCTCATACTCGAAGACGTAGCCGTAGACGCCCTCCAGCAGGTCGCCGGCGGCGGTGGCGGCCTTGCTTATCGGCTCGCGCACGGCGAGGATGGCGTTGGTGAGAAAGCCCGCCCCGCCGGAAAAGGCCGCCGAGGACACAGAGACCACCAGCACGACCACCAGCAGTATCACGAGCAGGCGTATTCCGTTTTTCTTGAGGTATTCCTTCACAGCAGCCTCACACCCATATCCTTCAGCATAAGTCCCAGCCGGCAGAGCGGCAGGCCCATGACGTTGAAAAAGTCGCCCCTGATGCCCTCCACCAGCAGGCTGCCGATGCCCTGGGCGCCGTAAGCGCCGGCCTTGTCCATCGGCTCGCCGGTGGCGACGTAGGCCTCTATCTCGTCCCCGCTCAGGGGGCGGAAGCGCACGAGGGTGCGCTCGGCGGCGGAGCGGATGTCCCCGCCGCGCATGACGGTGACGCCGGTGTAGACCGTGTGCTCGCGGCCGGAGAGGCGGCGCAGCATGTCCGCGGCCCCTGCCACGCCATGCGGCTTGCCGAGTATTTCGCCGTCGAGGCAGACCACGGTGTCCGCCGCGATTATGACGTCCCCCGGGGAGCTTTGTTCCGCCGCCTCCAGCGCCTTGCCGCGCGAGATGGCCAGCACGGCCTCCTCCGCGCCCACGCCCTCCGGCGCGCGCTCCTCGCCGCGGGCGGGGATTATTTTCAGGTCTTTGACGCCCAGCATCTCCAGCAGCTCGCGCCGGCGGGGGGATGCGGAGGCAAGAATGACAGCCATTTTACTCAACGCCCTTATTATAGAATCCGCTCGTCAGGCCGTTCGGCCTGTATGCGCTCAGGCCCATGCAGGCCCTTGTTACCTCGGTGACCTCGCGCGCGCCCTCGTTGGTGAAGAGCAGGCGCAGCCGCGCAATGCCGGCCTCCTGCAGCTCGGCCCCGCGGTCGGCCATGAAGACCTTCTCCGGCCCGTAGACGGCGTTGCGGCAGACGTACTCGCGCAGCACGGGCATCACGCGCCCGTGCGCGTCGGAGAGCTTCATGCCGCTCTCGCAGGCGCAGCGCCTGGCGCTGGCCTCTATTATACAGCGCTCTGTCAACATCACGGGCAGGCGGCCGTAGCCTATTATCTCCACTTCCACGCTCTTGGATAAGCGCTTTATCTGCTCGAGCGAGAGCTCGAAGCTGGCGGTGACGCTGAGGAGCCCCGCCGCGGCGGCGGCCTCCACGGCCCAGGAGTTGAAGATGTTGAGCCCGTAGTCGCCGCGGGCCTCCAGCCCGGCCATGCGCGCGAGAGCGACGTGGCCGAGGTTGCCCACAAGCGCGCTGCTCACGCCCACGGCCCGCGCCCGGCGCAGCAGCTCGGTGAGCCCGGGCAGCTCCGCGTCCTGGATAACCCGCGGCATGACGGCGCAGAGCTCCGCGCCGGCTGCGGCGAAGCGCTCGAGCTCGCCCATGGCGGCGGGGATCTCGGTTATGGGCAGGCAGAGGCAGTCGGGCCTCAGCTCCGCCAGCTCCGGCGAGAGCTGGGCCGCGCTCATGACCTCGAGACAGAGCCTGGGCGGCGCGTCCGGCGGCGTGCCCGGCGCGGGGACGGTGAGCGTGCCGGCGGCGCGCGGCGGGACGGCGGCGCGCCGGGCCGTGAGCTCGTGGATGAGCTTGCCCCTCATGCGGGCGATGGTGTCCGGCGGGGCCTTGCAGCCGGGCGGCACCAGCGCGGCGACGCGGTCGCAGTGATAGGGCGTGCCCTTGGTGCGGCGCAGCTCGCCCGCGGCGGAGGCCGCGGTGAACGCCACGCCGGGCACGTCGCCCACCACGGGGCCCTTGAGCTCGGCGCGGTTGCCGTCGGAATCCTGGACGCCGGCCAGCAGGGGCATGCCCGGCTTGGCGGCGATGAAGAAGTCGACCTTGACGCGGCGCAGCTCGCGGTTGGCGTAGCCGCGGCGCTCGGCGCTCATGGCGCGCTCGGCGGCGCGCAGGTCGTCGCGCTCGCTCTCGCCGGCGCCGCCGGCGGCGGCGCGCGCGTCGCCGTCGAGATAGGCGTCTGTGGACTCGCGCCGCGCGAAGAGCACGTCGAGCTCCTCGAGCTCGCGCTCCGTGGGCGCGCGCTCCTCGCGCGAGCAGAGAGAGGTTATGCGCACCGCTCCCGCCAGGCGCTCCGCCCGGCCCGTGCCGCGGCCTATCACCGCGCAGCGGACCCCGGCCGCGGCCAGCTCGGGCAGGCGGGATATGAGCCGCGCGTCGCGCGTGGCGAGCGGGTAGTCGTCCATGCGCCCGCCCAGGCTCATGCGCTTTTCACACGGGCGCGAGCAGGCGCCGCGGTTGGCGCTGCCCTCGCCGGTGAGGGCGCCGAGCCAGCACTGGCCGGCCCGCGCGGGGCAGAGCTTCCCCTGTACGCAGACGGCGAGCTCCGCGCGCGTGCGCGCGGCGAGGGCGCGTATTTCGGCGAGGGAGAGCTCCTGCGGGAGGAAGACGCGCGTGACGCCCAGCTGCCTCACGGCCTCTATGCCGGCGAGGTTGTGCAGCCCCAGCCTCTCGCCCGCGAAGACGGGCAGGTCGGGCGCGACGGAGCGGGAGATGGAGATGAAGCCCAGGTCCTGCGCTATTATGGCGTCCGCGCCCAGCTGCGCCGCGCGGCGCACCAGGGCGGCGGCGGCCGCCGCCTCGCCGTCGGAGACGAGGGTGTCGAGCTCGGCGTAGGCCCGGCAGCCGCGCACGCGGCAGTAGCGCAGGGCGTTTGCCAGGGCGCTCTCCGTAAAGCCCTGCGCGCCCCGGCCGCCGAAGCGTATGTAAATAGAGTCCGCCCCGCTCTGTACAGCGGCGATAACGGCCTCGGCGCTCTCGGCGCACGCCAGCACTTCCATGGCGCCCTCCTTAAAAGATTACAAATCGTTTACTGAACGATAACGATACAGATAAGATTATACCATAGCTCCCCTCTTGCGACAAGCAAAAAAAAATGATAGAATGTATGTCCGGAATATTAACTTTGAAATACTGCGAGGCTAGCGATGGACGAGAAAGGACTGCGCCTGAATTCGGAGCTCTGCTCCATGCCGGCCGCCGACGCGGACAGGCTCATTGAGAGCGGCGACGGCGACTGCGCGCTATTATATCTCTGTCTTATGCGCCGGGGGACCGCTCCCGCCGGCGAGCTCTGCCGCGCCCTGGGCATGACGGAGCGGCGGCTGTCCGCCGCGGCGAACAGGCTGCGCTCGCTGGGCCTGCTCTCCGGGGAGAAGCCGGCAAGGCCCTCCGAGGGTATGCCGGAGTACACCGCCGAGGAGATAGTCAGCCGCAGCAAGTCCGACAGCGGCTTCCGCGAGGTGCTCAGCGAGTGCGAGAGCGTGCTCGGGCACATGCTCTCCGGCGCGGACACGCGCACGCTCTTCGGCATCTACGACTACCTCGGCCTGCCCCCGGACGTGATAATGGTGCTGCTGCACCACTGCTCCGAGGAGTGCCGCCGGCGCTACGGCCCGGGCCGCGTGCCCACCATGCGGCAGATAGAGCGCGAGGCCTACGTCTGGGTCAACCGCGAGATAATGACGCTCGAACAGGCGGAGGACTACATCCGCTCGCGCGAGGCGCTCAGGGAGGGCACCGAGCAGCTGCGCCGCGCCTTCGGCATCCGCGACCGGCAGCTCTCTCCCAGCGAGCGCCGCTACATAGAGGGCTGGCTGGCCATGGGCTACTCCGTGGAGGCGATAGAGCTGGCCTATGACCGCACGGTCACCAACACCGGCTCGCTCAAGTGGAACTACATGGACGGCATCATCCGCAGCTGGCACGAGAAGGGGCTGATGACCTGCGAGGAGATTGAAAAGGGCGACGCGCCGCGCCGCCGCCAGCAGCAGACGCACCGCCGCGAGGAGAGCGGCGGCACGACCATGCCCAGCAGCGAAGACTTCGACCGCATGAAGCGGCTCTATGAAAAGCTGAAGAAATCCTGATTAACCGACGGGAGGTGAGGGAAATGCCCCTGAACGGAGCCATACTGGCCCGCGCGCGCGAGGCCCTTGCGCGGCGGCGCGAGGAGAACCTTGAAGAGCAGTCCCGGCGCACGGGGCGCGTCTACGCGCGCAGTCCGCGCGTCGCGCAGATTGACGCGGAGCTGCGCCGCCAGATGGCGCGCCTGGCCGCCCTCACCTTCAGCCGCGAGAAGGACGCGGCGGCGAAGATAGCCGCGCTGCGCGACGCGAACCTCGCCCTTCAGGCCGAGAGGGCGGATATACTGCGCCGAATGGGCCTGCCCGCCGGCTACTTAGATGAGATTTACTCCTGCCACAAATGCCGCGACAGCGGCTACGTGGGCGCGGAGATGTGCGAGTGCCTGCGCCGCGAATATAACGCCGAGCTCACGCGCGAGCTCAGCGGCCTGCTGCGCGACGACGGCGAGAGCTTTGAGAAATTCAGCCTGAATTACTACAGCGACGCGCCCGGCGCGGACGGCCGGTCGCCCAGGCAGATCATGGAGTTCGTCTACGACACCTGCCGGCTCTACGCGCTCAACTTCTCGCGCAGCTCGCCGAGCCTTATCTTCCGCGGCGGGCCGGGCCTGGGCAAGACCTTCCTCTCCGCCTGCATCGCCCGCGAGGTGGCCGCGCGCGGCTTCTCCGTGGCCTATGAGAGCGCGCCCACGGCGCTGGGCCAGTTCGAGCTGCAGCGCTTCTCCCGCGACGCCGCCGAGGCGGAGGCCGCCGCGGCCAGGGTGCGCGAGTACCTCGGCTGCGACCTCATGCTGCTCGACGACCTGGGCACGGAGATGAAGACCAGCTTCAGCGTCTCCGCCCTCTATCAGCTCATCAACGAGCGCCTGACGGCGGGCCGGCAGACCATCATATCCACCAACCTCTACGAGGCGGATATAGAAGAGCGCTACGGCGGGCAGATTGCCTCCCGCCTCGCGGGGGAGTATGAGCAGCTCGTCTTCGCCGGCAGCGACATCCGCCGGCTGAAAAAGGAGCGCGGACTATGATACAGCATGAGATAACGCGCGTGCGCCCGCTGCTGGACGCCAACGGCAACATATCCGAGCCCGGCTTTGCCCGCTCGCCGCTGCCCATCTACTCGCGCAAGGCCATAAAGGCCCCGGCGATACGCATCAAGGAGTGGGACTACTACCTTGTCAGCAACGGGCGCTTCGCCCTCGCGCTGACGGTGGCCGACAACGGCTACATGGGCCTCGACTCCATCAGCTTCATAGACTTTGACAACCTCTGGCAGCACACGGCCTCGCCCATGAGCGTGATGCCCATGGGCCGGCGCAAGCTGCCCGAGAGCTCCGCGCGCGGGGACGTGAACGCCTCCGGCCGCGGCTATGAGATGTCCTTCCGCCACATCATCGGCGGGCGCAAGCTCAGCTTCCGCATGGACAACTTCCTCGGCAGCCTGCCGATTCGCGGCGAGATAGTCCTCACCGACGAGCCGGCGGAGAGCATCGTCATGTGCACGCCTTTCCGCAAGAGGGCGCACTTCTACTACAACCGGAAGATAAACTGTATGCGCGCGAGCGGCAGCGTCACCGTGCGCGGGCGCAGCTACGCCTTCTCCCCGGCGGACTCCTTCGCCGTGCTCGACTGGGGCCGCGGCGTCTGGACCTACTCCAACACCTGGTACTGGGGCAGCGCCTCCGGCCTCGCCGACGGCGTGCCCTTCGGCTTCAACATCGGCTACGGCTTTGGCGACACCTCCGCCGCCACCGAGAACGCCGTCTTCTACGATGGGAAGCTGCACAAGCTCTCGCGCGTGAGCTTCAACATCCCCCGCCGCGGCGGGAAGTTCGACTACCTCGCCCCCTGGACCTTCACCAGCGACGACAACCGCTTCGACATGGACTTCAGGCCGCTGCTCGACCGCAGCGCGGACATCGACGCCAAGCTCCTGCGCAGCGAGCAGCACCAGGTCTTCGGCCTCTTCAGCGGCACGGCCGTCCTCGATAACGGCAAGCAGATAAAGATTGAGGACTTCCCCGGCTTCGCCGAGCGGGTGGTCAACAAGTGGTGAAAAAAGCGCCCGTCCCGGCTGGGACGGGCGCTTTTCGCGCGGCGCCTCACATCAGCGGCGCGAGTACGCGCAGCACGCTCTGGCCCAGGCGGATGTACCAGGGCCGGCGGTAGTTCGCCTCGGTGACCTCGCCGCTTTTGGCAAGGGCGTCGAGATAGGCGGCCTTCATGTCCATGACGGCGGAGGATTTGTACATCCAGACCGCGCACTCGTGGTGCAGGAAAAGGCTGCGGTAGTCGAGGTTTATGGTGCCGCAGACGGCGTATTTGTCGTCGCAGACGAAGGTTTTGGAGTGTATGAAGCCCGGCGTGTACTCGTATACGCGCACGCCCGCGCGCAGCAGCGGCGCGTAGTAGCTGCGCGTCACCAGGTGGACATACCACTTGTCGGGGATGTGCGGGCAGATTATGCGCACGTCCACGCCGCACTTGGCCGCGCTGGCGAGGGCGTTCATAATCTCGTTGTCAATCACGAGGTAGGGCGTGCAGATATAGACGTAGTCCTTGGCGCGGGAAATCATGTTGATATAGACCGTCTCGCCCACGGGCTCGTCGTCGCTGGGAGAGTCGCAGTAGGGCTGGACAAAGCCGTCGTCGGCAATTCCATCGAGCGCCGCCGCCTCGGGCAGGAAGGCGGCGGGGTCCTCCTTCTCGCGGCGGATGTAGTCCCACATGGCGAGGAACATCTGCGCGAAGGCGTAGGCCGCGCGCCCGCGGACCTTTACGCCGCAGTCGAGCCAGTGGCCGAAGCGCTCGCGGCGGTTGATGTACTCGTCGGCAAGGTTGACGCCGCCGGTGAAGGCGGTGACGCCGTCTATACAGCATATTTTGCGGTGGTCGCGGTTGTTGAGCGTGCCGGTGGGGATGGGCTGGAAGCGGTGGAAGGTGCAGCAGCGGATGCCGAAGCTCGCCATCTCCTGCGGGTACCTGCGCGGCAGGCGCATGATGCAGGCCATGTCGTCGTAGATGAGACGCACGTCGACGCCGGCGGCGGCCTTGCGCTTGAGCACGTCGAGGATGCTGTCCCACATCACGCCGGGCTCGATGATGAAGAACTCCATGAAGATATACTTCTCCGCCTTTTCCAGCTCCGCGAGCATGGCGGGGAACATCGTGTCGCCGAGGGCGTAATAGGTCGTCTCCGTCTGCGTGAAGCCGGGCGAGGAGGCGAAGTCCTCAAGATACGCGCTCTGCAATACCGCGTCGCGCTCGCCCAGCGTCTCCGCCGGGTGCTCGGTGAGCAGCGGCGCCATCGCGTCACGGTAGCGCAGCGCCATGCCGCTGTAGCGGGCCTTTTTGCGCTCCGGTATGCGCTTTTTGCCGAAGAGGAAGTAGAGCGGTATGCCGAAGAGCGGCAGGAAGACTATCGGCAGTATCCACGCTATCTTAAAGGCCGATGAGCCGTCCTGGTTGACGATGTACAGCACCGCGATGATGGAGAGCACTGTGAAGATGGTCTGCACCTGCGCGTAGCGGTCGCGGAAATAATAGAGCGTCGCCACCATGACGGCGACCTGCAGGATGATGAAGACGCCGCCGAAAAACAGCCGCGAAAAAAGCAGCTTAAAGAGCTTTTTCACCCCGGCTGCCCTCCTTTCTGGGTTGAGAAGTATTTTCTCCATTATACCAGACTATTTCCCGCTTGTCGACACTTGCGCGGAAGGCCGCAATGTGAGATAATAGGGAAAAGTCCCGCGGGAGAGAGCGCGGGGCCCGCCAACCCACGAAGGAGGAGATTCCCATGGACTATCTGAGCGAATATAAGAGCAAGCTGCGCACTGCCGAGGAGGCCGCCGCGCTGGTCAAGAGCGGCGACTGGGTCGAATACGGCACCGGCGTCAACTTCCCCAAGTACTGCGACGAGGCCCTTGCGCGCCGCCGCGACGAGCTCACGGACGTGAAGATACGCGGCATGCTCTGCTACGGCCCCATCCAGGCCGTGGAGTGCGACCCGGAGCAGAAGCACTTCACCTACAACTCCTGGCACCTCACGGGCTATGACCGCAAGCTCGCCGACCGCGGCCTCTGCTTCTACCAGCCCATGCTCTACCGCAACTTGCGCTGGTTCTACGACAACTTCCTGCACATCAACGTCGCCTTCATCGGCGCGGCGCCGATGGACAAGCATGGCTACTTCAACCTCTCCATCGCCACGGGCAACGCGCGCGCGTACATCGACAACGCCGACGTCGTCGTCATAGAGGTGCTGGAGGGCCTGCCGCACGTCTACGGCGGACAGGAGGAGAGCGTGCACATCTCCGAGGTTGACATGGTCGTCGAGGGCGAGCACGGCCCGGCCATCCAGCTGCCCAGCCGCGCGCCCAGCGAGGTGGACGCGAAGATTGCCGCGAACGTCATCCCCTACCTCTGCGACGGCGCGACAATCCAGCTCGGCATCGGCGGCGTGCCCGACGCGCTGGGCATGATGATTGCCGAGAGCGACCTCAAGGACCTCGGTATGCACACAGAGTTCGCCACCGACGCCTTCTACAAGCTCTTCGCCGCCGGAAAGCTCACCGGCCGCCGCAAGAACATCGACCGCAACAAGTGCGTTTTCGGCATCGGCGCGGGCACCCAGGCGCTCTACGACTGGGTTGACCGCAACCCCGGCGTCGCCGCCTACCCGATTAGCTATGTCAACGACCCCGACGTCATTGCCGAGCTCGACAACTTCATCAGCCTCAACAGCTGCGTCGGCGTCGACCTCTACGGCCAGGTCAGCTCCGAGAGCTCCGGCACCCGCCAGATAAGCGGCACCGGCGGCCAGGTCGACTTCCTCACCGGCGCGGTCAAGAGCAAGGGCGGCAAGGCCTTCATCTGCATGTCCAGCACCTTCAAGGCCAAGGACGGCACGGTCAAGAGCCGTATTTCCCCCTACTTTAACGCCGGCGACATAGTCACCAGCCCCCGCAGCCAGGCCTATTACCTCGCCACCGAGCACGGCGTGGTCAACCTCGCCGGGGCCAGCACCTGGGAGCGCGCCGAGAAGATAATCTCCATCGCCGCCCCCGAATTCCGCGACGAGCTGATAAAAGCCGCGGAGGCTCAGAGGATTTGGCGAAAGAGCAATAAAGTGTGAGAATAAATTCAAAAAAGCCCCCGGGAGGGGGCTTTTTTGCCGCGTAAAGCATTGACGTTTTCGTCGAATATGGTATAATTGACTTGCCCCGTGAGGGGTAAGGCGCTGTGACATCGAAAAAAGCGGCTCGGCTTCCCTAAAGAAGGGAGGTGAACTGCATGGAGTTGATTTCTATCATCATCCACTTCCGTGGATACTCCTTCAGTTTCTCTCTGAAGAAGCTCAAGAGCCGCCACTCGGCCAAGTGACGGCTCTTGGAGCTTGGTAAGACGCGTTAAAGCGATCGATCCAACCCAAGCATAGTCCGAATACCTAGCCGAGCCGCTCGTCACAGCGCCTTTTATATTGCACTTATATTATACCCGATCTTGGCTAAAAGTCAAGGTCGGGTTTTTGTATGGGGGGAAAGCAGCGAAATTTGTTGACCTTCCTGCCGAATGTTGTTATAATTAACTTGCCCCGTGAGGGGTGGGAAGGTACTGTTGGTTGGCGGTTGGCTTGCCCGAAAGGGGGTGAGCGAATGCGTATTACTTTTCACATCGGTAATTACACTGTTACCATTTACGTGAGAAAGCGCAAAAACCGCCACTCTGGCCAGTGACGGTTTTTGCATACTAACAAAGTAGAAATCTGTCGCTACCACGGCTGATCGTCAACCGCAGTGCTTTCTCTGTCTTTATTATACCCGATCTTGGCTAAAAGTCAAGGTCGGGTTTTTGGTTTTTTTGTGGGGGGGTGATGTAAAAACCGCCCCCGGGGTTTAGCCGGGGGCGGGAAACTAGGTGTTAGTTTATTTGGGGGGTTGCTGATTAGTCAGCAGCCTTCATGTTGAGGCCCCAGAAGTAAATGGTCTGGTTGCCGTTGTTCTCCCAATCGAAAGTGACGGTCTCATAATCGCCAGTGCTAATCTCCATGGGAGTCATGATGATGTTGGCGGCGTTGTTAACAGTGGTGACCTTGGCAGCATCGAAGTTGGCCACGGACAGATCACCATGATTGTACTTCATCGAAACGGTGAAATCAGTGCCGGGGGTAGCGGCGAACTCTTTGCTATCAGTACCGGTGCCATTGAATGTCCAGTCGCCAGCAGCAGCATTGTCAACGATGGTCAGAGTAGCATAGATATCAGTGATGTAGAAGGTCAGGTCGGCGTTGGCAGTAGCGGGATACGTGTAAGTGAACTCGATATCGCCGTCCTCGTTGACAGTAGCATTATCCACCGTGAAGGATCCAGAAGTATTACTAGTGCCCTCGGTATGACGGTAGAAGTCAACGGAGTACTTGTCGCCAGGAGTCAGATCGACGTTGGGGTTGCTGAGGGTGATAGTGGCCTGGCGGTTGCCAGCAACATCCTTGGTATCCTCAGCGGTGGCAGTCCAACCAGCAAGGAGGTCAGCGGCGTCTTCATCGATGGCAGCGTGAACCTCGTTCACCCAGCCAGCCTCGAGGACGTAGACGACAGTGGCGTTGTCGCTGGAGTTGTACAGGAAAGCAACCGTGATGTCCTCGGCATCATAGAAAGTGCCGAGCTTATCAGCGGAGTCGATCTCGCTGTCAGTGCCGACGTAATCCTCGCGGCAGTCGGTCACAACGGCGTTGCTGGCAACAAGGTAGTCCTTACCAGCATCGTCCTTCAGCCAAACGCGGCCATTGGAGGTCTCGACGTTGACAATGCCAACGTAATCATACATGGTGGCATCATTGTCGAGGCCACGGATATCCCAGACACCGTCGGTAACGGTGAAGCTGTAGAAGCCGCGGAGCCAGCCAGTCCTATCAGCCGCATAGACGGTGACAGTGATGGGAGCGCCGTTCAGGTAGAAGCCGTCGTAGGTGTAGAGCAGGTTGCCATTAGCGTCGCGGCCGTCGGTGTCCCAAGCACCCTGAGCAATGGCCTCGGGCAGGAACAGGTAGTCGCCGCTGGAGGTGACGCTGCCGACGTAACCGAACACGACATTGCTGGCGAGGGTCTTAGCATTGCTGTAGTAGACGGTCAGAGCAGCGAGCTTGAGAGTGACGTTGCCGCCGGGGTAATTGGAAACCAGATCAGCGAGGCTGTCGTAAGTGGTAGCGCTCACGGTGCTGCCGTCGCCGGTGGCGATGATGTACTTGGCGTCAGCGTCGAGATACACCTTAGTGCCAGCAACAGTAACGGTAGTGCTGTTGGCGTTCAGGGTGAGAGTGTTGTTGGCAGTGCCGTCAGCGACAACGTAGCTGTTGGCATAGACGTTGTCTTCAGTCATAACAGCCTCGCCGCGATCGAAGCCAGTGTCCTCATCGCAGCCAGGATAGTAGATGCCATTGGCATCGGCAACGCCGAGGTCGAAGAAGCCGGGATCACGCAGAGTATAGCCGTCCAGGATGAAGTCGCTGGTCACGGGCAGATCAACAGGCGTGCCGTCCTCAACGTTGAAGAACTGAGCGGTGTAGGTGTGCTCGCCGTGGTAAGCGCCGAAGTCAGAGGTGATCTGGAACTCGCCGGTGTAGTAGTAGAGGTTGGCAACGCCGTTCCTGGTGACGTCATAGAAGTGGCCATGAGTGTCGAGCAGGAAGGTGAAGGTGTTGCCGATGATGAGGCCGAGGTTGTCGAGCTCATCGTAGTCATAGAACACGGAAGCGTTCAGGACAGTACCATCGGTGAGGGTGATGGTCTTGTTGACGTTGCTGTACTTCTGGACAGTGCCGGTGGTAGCGCTGACGGGGTAGACATAGTAGATGCCGTTGACGTTGATGTAGATGACAGTGCTGAACTTCTCAATACCGGAGATGTCAGTCCAGATATCCTCAGTATCAACGGTAGCGCCATCAACAACAGTAGTCTTCTTGACAGCGTCGGTCACGCCCAGCTCGCCCATCTCGAAGTAGAACTTAACCTCAGCGTAGCTGTTCTTGGCGTAAGCAGTGTTGTCAATGAAGGCGTACTCATAGAGCTCACCATTGACGGTATCGCCGAGGCTGCCCTCGACAGGGTTCTTGGAAGCGTTGTCCTTCTCAGCCTTGTCTATAGCAGTGCAGGTGCTGAGGGTCGTCTTCGCCATATCGTAGGTATAGACGCCGGTGTGGTCGGAATCGTCGAAGAACCAGGCGCGGACGGCGTGGAAGTAGAGGTCCTTATCGGTATCGGCGGCGACGGCGACGGTGTTGGACTTGGTGT
>CALWYR010000191.1 GCA_944385805.1 uncultured Oscillospiraceae bacterium | reverse complement strand
GGCACGCTGCAGCTCAGCGGCACCGGCGGTCAGACCGAGACGGCCTCCGGCGCCAGGCAGTCGGAGGGCGGCAAGTCCATAATCGCCCTGCACTCCACCGCGAACGTCAAGAACGCCGACGGCGAGCGCGAGAGGGTTTCCACCATCGTCCCCACCCAGCCCGCCGGGATGGCGATAAGCCTGATGCGCGCGGACGTGGACTTCGTCGTCACCGAATACGGCGTCGCCTCCCTGCGCGGCGCAAGCGTGAGGGACCGCGCCATGGAGCTGATCAGCATCGCCCATCCCGACTACCGCGACCAGCTCATGTACGACGCGAAAAGGCTCTACCTGATGTAAAGATGAAGATCGGCTTGTTTTGCGGCTGCTTCGACCCGGTCCACAGCGGCCACATCCGCGCGGCCTCGGCCTTCCGCGCCGCCGCCGGGCTCGACGCCGTCCTGCTCGTCCCGGCGAACGACTCGTATAGAAAATTCGGCTCCGCCATGCAGGTAGGCCTCCATCGGCTGCGCATGTGCGCCCTCGCCGTCTCCGGGCACGAGGGCCTCGCGGTCAGCGGCTTTGAGGTGCGCTCGCCCTCGCTGCCATATACGTCGGACACCGTTGCCTACGCGCGCGGCTGCTGCCCCGGGGCGGAGATATATCTCTGCATGGGCTCGGACGCGGCGAAATACGTGACGCGCTGGGAGTGCTTCGGCGCGCTGAAGGACAGCGTGCGCTTCCTTGTGGCGGACCGCGGAGCCGGAGCGCCGGAAGAGCTGCTGCAAAGCGGCGCTGCCGCATTCTGCATCCCCCTTGAGCCCGACGGCGTCTCGTCCACGGCCATCCGCCGCGCGCTCCGGCAGCGCGCCGGGCTGCCTGCGGGGCTCGACGGCAAGGTGTATCGGTATATCAGGGAAAAATCCCTATACGAATAAAAAAACGAAAAGGAGATCAAGTCTATGAAGCTGATGCACACCAAAACGCCTGATTTCGTTCAGAAAATGCACAACGCTGCATTCAAGGGCGGCAAGACCCTCGTCATGAAGGGCATGGAGACCGTCCGCGGCGGCAAGTGGGCCTCCATCAAGACCGGCCAGATTGAGGAGATCACCGGCAAGACCGCCCAGGAAGAGGGCGTCGCCTCCCTCGAGATGGTCATCCTGAACGAAAACCCCGAGGTCATGAAGATCGTCCTCCTCAAGGCCCGCGACAAGGACGACAACGTCATCAAAATCGTGCGCTTCCCCGGCGTCTGCGTGTTCGAGCCGCTTGAGGAGACCTATTACGAGGGCTGCAAGAACGTGAGCACCCACACCACGTACACCCTGCCCACCGAGCAATAAGTAAGAGGAGGATACGAAAATGGCTAAGATCAAAGCAAGAGTAGTACCTGAGGGCAACATCGGCGGACTGTACAATCCCCTCACCCTCATCCTGTTGGATGCCGACGACGTAAAGGCCGCCGGGCTCGACTATGAGCAGGCCATGAAGGTCGCCGCCACCTACACCGACGGCCCCTGCGGCATAGACATCTATGACCGCAACACCATTACCACCACCTCCGACGGCCTGCTGGCCGAGTGCGGCATGGTTGCTATCGGCGCTTCCGACCAGGGGCTGGTAAACCCGAAGTACGGCTGGCTGCCCATGTACGACGAGCCGTATACCGAAGAGATCGTTAAGGAAGAGCCCAACCTGAAGGCCTGGCAGATGCTCTATCCCGGCTACAGGCTCGTGAAGGGCCCCTCCCCCGACTACAAGAAGCTGCCTGTGCACAACGCGGTCATGACCGGCAAAGCCGGCAACAACAACTCCGCCTCCGAGATCATGAACCTCGTCACCATGAAGGAGATGCTCTTCCCCTTCCTCGGCCTCCGCTCCCTCTTCTGGGGCGACGACGTGCGCATCGGCCATGCCGGCCCGGTGTTCTCCGTCTCCATCGGCATGATGTTCCCCGAGCGCTACGGCCGCATCTCCTACTTCCCCACCTGCGAGAGCGGCAACACGCTGCACAACTCCGGCGCGTTCGCGCAGACGCTGAAGAAGGACCTGCCCTGCGTCACCTGCACGAAGAAGATGTTCGCCGGATACATCATCAGGCACCTCAACTGCGGCCTGGTCCCCGCGCGTGACATCGCCTGCGCGCCGAGCATACTCACCCTCGCCTGCTGCATGGGCAAGGAGATCGCCTGGGAGCGCATCACCGACAGGGCATGGGTCGAGCTCGATTCCGTCGGGTTCACAAGGGAATACTTCGACTCCCTGCCGCGCCTCACCGAGGAAGAGATCCTCGAGCGCGCCGACGAGCTCATCCCCGGCATGGAGGACGCTGTGACCGTCAAGGCGGCCGACATTGTCCTCGACGTTGAAATCGAATTCTGACAAAACCACAGCTGCCACCGGGGCTGCACGCCCCGGTGGCGGCTTCGGAAAACAAGAGGTAGAGCTATGGATTCTTCCGAGAAGATTATCGCATTCGCCGACAAGACTGTGTTCAGCATAAAGGGCCTCGAGGTAAAGGGCCTGAACACCGAGCAACTTGAGGATATACTGACCAAAAAGCTCGGCACACTCGT
>CALWYR010000190.1 GCA_944385805.1 uncultured Oscillospiraceae bacterium | reverse complement strand
TGGCCAACCTGCCGCGCAGGAGCGTGGCCTTCATCGGAGCCGAGTGCCACCCCTTCGTCAAGACCGGCGGCCTGGGCGACGTCATGTACGCCCTGCCGCGCGAGCTCGCGCGCCTCAACTGCGACGTGCGCGTCATTCTGCCGCGCTACGCCTGCATCCCGCAGGAGTACCAGGACAAGCTGGTCTACCGCGGCGAGTTCTACATGGACCTCGGCAAGACCGGCCGCAACTACTATGTCGGCATCATGGAGTACATCCACGACGGCGTCGTCTACGACTTCATCGACAACCAGGAGTTCTTCTACTCCGGCAACCCCTACACCAACCTCATTGACGACATCCCGCGCTACTGCTTCTTCAGCAAGGCCGCGCTGGCCGCGCTCAACTACATGAACTGGATCCCGGACATCGTCCACTGCCACGATTGGCAGGCGGCGCTGGTGCCCGTCTTCCTGCGCACGCTCTTCAAGGACACGCCCGTCGGGCACGCCAAGAGCATCCTCACCATCCACAACCTGCGCTTCCAGGGCGTCTACAACATCCCCACGATAAAGTACTGGACCGGCCTGCCCAGGTACGTGTTCAACATGGGCGCGCTGCAGCAGGACTGGACCAACGCCAACCTGCTCAAGGGCGGCCTCGCCTACGCCGACCGCATCACCACCGTCAGCGGCACCTACGCCTGGGAGATCCAGACGCCCGAGTACGGCGAGCGCCTCGAGTCGCACCTGCGCTACCACAGCTGGAAGCTGCGCGGCATAGTCAACGGCATCGACTACGAGATGTGGAACCCGGAGACCGACCCCGCCCTGGCGGAGAACTACGGCCTCGGCAACGTGCTCGAGCACAAGATGGCCAACAAGCGCGCCCTCCAGCGCGAGCTGGGCCTCGCCGAGGACGAAGGCAAGTTCGTGATTGGCCTCGTTTCCCGCCTCACCAACCAGAAGGGCCTCGACCTCGTCAGCGCCATCATGCCGCGCGTGCTCGACGGCAACACCCAGGTGATAGTCCTCGGCACCGGCGACAAGGAGTATGAGGACACCTTCCGCTACTACGAGGGCACCCACCGCGGCACCTTCAGCGCCTGCATCCAGTACGACGAGGGCCGCGCGCACCGCATCTACGCCGGCGCGGACGTCGTGCTCGTGCCCAGCCGCTTCGAGCCCTGCGGCCTCACCCAGCTCAACGCCATGCACTACGGCACCCTGCCCATCGTGCGCGAGACGGGCGGCCTCAAGGACACTGTGGAGCCCTACAACGACTTCACCGGCGACGGCAACGGCTTCACCTTTGACCGCTACGACGCCGGCCTGCTGCTCGACGCCATCAACCGCGCCAAGAGCCTCTATTTCACCAACCGCTATCACTGGGACGAGGTAGTCCAGCGCGACATGGCCAAGGACGTCTCCTGGACCAACTCCGCCAGGCAGTATAAGGACCTCTATCTCGAACTCACCCAGTGGTGAGCCGACAATGACAAAAAGTCCCGGAATCTTTCGATTCCGGGACTTTTTCTTAACGCATAGTATAGCACATAATCGCGTCTATGACGAGATTGCGGCGCGAAACATCCCGGATGCTCGTGCATCCGGGTTGTTTCGCGCGGCTGAGCTCCGGGCGTGAAAATTATCTGCCCTATTACGCGAACTGGCTCATATAGAGCGCCTCGTACTTGCCGTGCAGGGCCAGCAGCTCCTCGTGGGTGCCCTGCTCGAGGATGTCGCCGTGCTCCATGTAGAGTATCATGTCGGCGTCGCGTATTGTGCTCAGGCGGTGGGCTATGACGAAGCTGGTGCGGCCGCGCATGAGGCGGTTCATGGCGTTTTGTATGAGCTGCTCGGTGTGGGTGTCGACGTTGCTCGTGGCCTCGTCGAGTATCATTATCTCGGGGTCGCTGGCCATGGCGCGGGCGATGGTGAGCAGCTGGCGCTGGCCCTGGGAGACGTTTTCCGCGCCGGAGTCCAGCACGAAGTCATAGCCGCCCGGCAGCGTGCGTATAAAGGCGTCGACGCTGGCGTTTTTGGCCGCGGCGACTATCTTGCCCTCGGGCATGTCGTCCTCGGCGTAGCCGATGTTCTCGCGCACCGAGCCCTCGAGCAGCCAGGCGTCCTGGAGCACCATGCCGAAGCGGTCGCGCAGCTCATGTCGCGTCATGGAGCGCGTGTCGACGCCGTCGACGAAAATCGCGCCGGAGTCCACGTCGTAGAAGCGCATGAGCAGGTTTATGAGCGTGGTCTTGCCCGCGCCCGTGGGGCCGACAATCGCCACCTTCTGCCCGGGCTTCACGCTTATGTTCACGTCGTGCATGAGCTGCCGCTCCGGCGTATAGCCGAAGGCGACGTGACGGAACTCCACCGCGCCGCCGCGCTCTGTCGGCACCACGGCGGGCTCCGGGTCGGGCGTCTCCTCCTCGGCGTCGAGCAGGGCGAAGATGCGCTCCGCGGCGGCGCAGGCCGCGCCGAAGCGGCCCGCCATGCCGGCGATGGAGGTGAAGGGCTGGGAAAACTGCTTGGTGTATTGCAGCATGGCCTGCACGTCGCCGATTAGCATCCCGCCGCGCAGGGCGGAAAGGCAGCCGAGCAGGGCGCTGAGGGCGTAGCCCAGGTTGTTCACGAGGTCGGTTATGGGCGTGACCTTGCCGGAGGCCGTCTCGGCGCTCTCCGCGCTCTTTTGCAGCGCGCCGTTGAGCTCCTCGAAGCGCGCCTTAGCCCTGTCCGTGTAGTTGAACACGCTCACGAGCTCCTGGCCGTTGTACATCTCCTCGATGCAGCCGTTGAGCTCGCCGAGGAGCTTCTGCTGCTTCGCGTAGTGTTTCGCGCCGGACTTCATCACGCCCGCGCTCGCCAGCAGGCTCAGCGGCACCATGGCTATGGCTATGAGGGCGAGCGGCGGGCTGAGGGTCAGCATCATGATGAGTATGCCCACGGCCATCACGACCTCGCGCACAATCTCCGTCAGGTTCTGGCTGAGGGCGCTGTTCACCATGTCCACGTCGTTGGTTATGGTGCTGAGTATCTCGCCGTGGGTGTGCGTGTCGTAGTAGCTGAGCTTCAGCGAGTGCATCTTAGCGTCTATGTCCGAGCGCAGGGTCTGCATGACGCGCGCGGTGAGCTTCGTCATGCCGAAGTTTTGCAGCAGCGTGAAGAGCTGCGCCGCGAGATAGAGAGCGACGAGGGCTATGAGCAGGAAGATTATGGCGTTCCAGTCGAATTCCCCGCCCGCCACGCCGGCGTAGAGCTCGGAGGTTATCCCGCCGGTGACGGCGGGCGCGAGCACCGTGAACACCGTGGCCAGCACGGCGGCGAGCATTATGAGCGCAAGGCGCAGCTTGTGGCGGCCGAGATATTTAAAAAGGCGTTTAAAGGCTCTGAAGTTCATTTCTTACCTCCTCCTCGCCGAGCTGCAGCTCGGCAATCTCGCGGTACAGCGGGCAGCTCGCGAGCAGCTCGCGGTGAGTCCCGCAGCCGACGAGCGCCCCGTCGTCCATGACCAGTATGCGGTCGGCGTCGATTATCGAACCGACGCGCTGGGCGACGATTATCATGGTGGAGTCGCCCAGCTCGGAGCGCAGGCGCTGCCGCAGCGTGCGGTCCGTCTTCATGTCCAGCGCGGAGAAGCTGTCGTCGAAGAGGTAGATCTCAGGCCGCTTCACCACCGCGCGGGCGATGGCCATGCGCTGGCGCTGTCCGCCCGAGAGGTTCGTGCCGCCCTGGGCAATCTCCGCGTGGTACGCGCCCTCGCGGCTCTCGATGAACTCGTCGGCGCAGGCGATGTGCGCCGCGGCGCGCCATTCGTCCTCGCCGCTGTGCTCGTCGCCGAAGCTGAGGTTGCTGGCGACGTCGCCGGAGAAGAGCAGGTTCTTCTGCGGGATATAGCCGATAAGATCGCGCAGCTCATCCAGCCTGTACTTCCGCACGTCCATGCCGTCGACGTACACGTGGCCGACGGTGACGTCGTAGAGCCGCGGCACCAGCTTCAGCACGCTGGACTTGCCGCAGCCGGTGCGGCCTATTATCGCGGTCACCTCGCCCGCGCGGGTCTCGAAGCTGATGTCCCGCAGCACCGGCTCGTCCGCGCCGGGATAGGCGAAGGACACGCGGTCAAACCTCACGCTCGCGCGCTCGCTTCTCTCGGACGCGGGGCGCGCGCCGTCCCTGATGGAGGGTTCGGTGTTCAGCACCTCGGCGATGCGCTTCGCGCAGGCGTAGCTCATGGGGAAGAGCATTATCACGAGCGCGAGCATCATTATCGCCGCGAGTATCATGCTTATGTACTGGCTGTTGGCCACCAGCGCGCCGACGTCCATCTCGCCCGTGGAGACATAGTGCGAGCCGAGGCCAATGACCGCCGCCGTGGTCACGCCGAACACGACCTGTATGACTGGCACCAGCAGCGCGGAGACGCGCCCGGAGCGCACGGTCATGTCCGCCAAATCCGTGTTGGCCTCGTTGAAGCGCTCCGCCTCGCGCCCCTCGCGGTTGAACGCGCGGATAACCCGCACGCCCTCCAGCGTCTCGAGGAAGAGCTTGTTCAGGCGGTCTATCTTCTTCCTGAGCGCCACGGAATAGCGCGAGACAAATATGACTATGACGCCCGCGCCGATTATGAGCGCCGGTATGGCGACGTTCAGCACCACGCTCAGCTCGCCGCCCGTCGCCGAGGACAGCGCGAGGCCCGCGACGGCCATCAGCGGCGCGGTCACGCCCAGGCGCAGCAGCAGAGAGAGGAAGAGCTGGATGTTCGTCACGTCCGAGGTCGTGCGCGTGACGAGACTCGCGGTGCCGAAGGCGTCCATCTCCGCGGCGGAGAAGCTCTGCACCCTCGCGAATATCTCCCGCCGGAGGTCGGCGGCGAACTTCGTGGATATCTTCGCCGAGAGCACCGTGGCGAGGATGTTGAAAAGGCAGGCGAGCAGCGACAGCGCCGCCATTACTGCGGCTATGACGATTATGGCCTCGCGGCTGCTTCCGCTCACGCCGACGTCTATCATGCTCGCCAGCGCCGTCGGCAGCAGCATCGACGCCACCGCCGAGAGCAGCATGAACGCGAGCAGTCCGGCGACGCGCCTGCCGCTGAGTTTGACGCGGGAAAAAATAGTACCCATAAAGCTCCTTCCACTCTTGACAATGATTGATGCGGATGTTAGTATTAAAGAAACGATAGTCTCAACGAGACAAGAATACCACAGAAATCATAGTTGTCAATAGCTTTGATGAAAGTGGAATACCAAAGCTACTATGGTTTCTTTGATACTGAATATGGAGTTGAGTTTCATGAGAAGGAGTACAGCCACAACCGATTATTTAAAGGAGTGCATGGGCACGGCCCTGCTGGAGCTCATGCGCGAAAAGCCGCTGGAGAAGATAAGCATTGAGGAGATGACGGCGAGGGCCGACGTGGGCCGCTCGACCTATTTCCGCTATTTCAAGAGCAAGGACGAGGTGCTGAGCTTCAAGCTGCGCTGCCTCTGGAAGCGCTATGACGAGGCGCACGGCCTGAGCGCGGGCGGCGGCGGCGACGGCCCGGCCATGATGAGCCAGATCCTTCACTTCTGCCTGGAGACGCGGGACATAAACGACCTCCTGTACTCCACCGGCCATCAGAACTGCATCCTCGACGCCTATTTGCAGATACTCTCGCCCGCGGAGGCGGAGGACGACGACGTGCTCGCGTACTACTCGAGCAACTTCGCCGCCTACGCGCTCTTCGGCATCGTCAACGCCTGGATAGTGCGCGGATATAAGGAGACGCCGGAGGAGATGGAGCGCATAATGCGCCAAAGCCTGGGCGGAACGGAGGACGCAGTGAAAGAAAAAGCCCAAAATCGACCTTTATCCTGACAGTAAACCGCCCTGACTATCCACCCATTCAAGGCAAAGAAAACCGCCTGTCCCTCAGGCCGTTTATAGCGGCCATAGGGACAGGCGGTTACGCTTGCGTGAACGGGAAAAGAGCGCCTGCGGTCAAGCGGCAGCCATATGATATGCTCCGGCCGGCGGCGAGATTGAACGCGCCTTCGGCCTCTTGAACCCCATAGTGCTTGTTTTCAAATTCCGCACTTATAATCATACATAATAGACATATTTAATAAATATCATGGATTTTCAGAATACTTTGTGCCATTGAGTCCATGCCATTTCAACCGCATTCTGGTATGGATTCTGGTACGCCCCAGCCCTGCTTGCGGGCTTGGGGCGGGAAAGGGGTTTAACATGAACGAACCCATACCACGCTGTCCATGCGCACGGAGATGGACTGGCTTATTTACAATGCGCCGCTCGAGTACGCGAGGATGGTGCTGGACGGAACGTTGGAGGGATACCTCAGAGAAGCCTCCGGTATACACAGCTTAGAGGATTAGCCGCAACGCGGCGCAGGGGCTTTGCCCTTGACCGGGGCGCGACAGCGCAAAACCTCTCGGATGCTCAGCAATCCGGGAGGTTTCTCGTACATACATGGTTTCCACGTATAGAGGTGCCGCCATTCGGATACAGTTTGTCCATCAAATCACGTACCCCGCGATGCAGGCGCAGTGGAGCGCGCTGCCTATAAGGCAAAAGACGTGAAAGGCAGAGTGAAACCATTCATGCTTGCTGCCAAGAGCGTAGAAAACGAACCCTGTAAGGTAGGCCGCGCCGCCCGCTATAAAGAACACGACGCCGCCGGGGCTTAGGAAAGCCGCAAAATCCTCGATGCGGAAGATCAGTAACACCGCGGTGAAGAAGTACATGGCTATTGTCAGCGACTTATAGCGCTTCATGTCAATGCTCAGCATGGCAATACCGCCGAGGGCAAGCAGCCAGATGACCGCGTAGAATATCCACTCCGTCCAATCTCCGCTTAGCTCAATGAGCCGCAGGACGAATGGCGAGCAGGTACCGGCGACGAGGATGAAGATGGAGCAGTGGTCAAGCATACGCAGCAGCTTCTTGAGCTTCACACGCTCCGGCGGCGCGCCGTGGTATATGCTGGAATTGAGGTAGAGCAGCGCGAGCGTGAGCGCGAAGATTAGCCCGCCGGCGAGTCCCATCGGCGAGCTCGCGCGGACGAGGGCTGCCGCGGCCATGCCCAGGCCGATGAGGACGCCGGGGATGTGCGTCAGGCAGTTTAATTTTTCCTCCCGGCGCGTATACGCGGGCAGGCCGTCGGGCGTCTTCTTAGCCCAGCCGAAAAATCTGCCCGTATAGGGAAATATATATTTGTCAAGCAGCTGGTCCATTGCCGTCACTCCTGTAATATGGTGAAATCCATGCCTTCAGACGAGAAAAGCGCCTCCAAATGCCGCTCCAGCTTTGGCTCGGCTATGCTGCGCGTGAGCGTCAGGCGAAGCTCGCCGCCCAGAGTGAGGGCGCAGCAGGAATATGGCGAGCCGCACTTGGGACTGAAGGCCGCCTCAATGGCGCGGACGTGCGCGCGCATCGGCTCCGGCAGGCTCACCACGCCGAGGCTCGAGAAGGTCATCGTGCTCCCGCCACAGCCAAGCGCCGCCCGCACTATCGCGGACTTGAGGCCGAGCGGCAGCGGGAGCTTCGCGGCAAGATACGAGGCGCGGCAGCGGCCTGCAAGCTCGTCGGGCCGAGTGGCGGAGCGGATATAATTGTGGAGCTTGCCGCACAGCTCAGGCATGGGCAACGCCGCCTCCATGGGTTCAAGGGAGGGATAGACGTTCAGTGCGCAGTTTCGCATAATGCGCCCACCGAAGCGCGCCCGCAGGTCGACGGGCAGGCTCAGGCGCGCTCTTTTTTGCCGCCCGCCCTCCTCGTCTTGCAGCCGCAGGAGCGCGAGGCACAGCAGCGCGGCGAGATACTCCGTCACGCTCGCGGCATTGGCTTTCGCCCGGCTTATTGCCCGCGCGGCGGGTATGGCGTAGACGGCCGTGCGCTCAGGCGCATCCGCGCCGCCTATGTGATACGCGCCGCCGCGCTTTTTGGCGCTTTTGAAGCCTCTCGCGTGAGACTTGTAGCCGTCCCGCATCTGTTCCGAAACAGGCGGTACTTCAAGCCCCTC
>CALWYR010000189.1 GCA_944385805.1 uncultured Oscillospiraceae bacterium | reverse complement strand
ATCCGGCAAGGCAATCCTTGCGGGGATGGGGTATTGCTTACTTCTTGGGTCTCTTGGCGCCGTACTTGGAACGGCTCTGACGGCGGTTCTGAACGCCCTGGGTGTCGAGAGTACCACGGATGATGTGGTAACGAACACCAGGCAGGTCCTTGACACGGCCGCCCCGGATCATGACGACAGAGTGCTCCTGCAGGTTGTGACCGACACCGGGGATGTAGGCCGTCACCTCGTAGCCATTGGTCAGACGCACACGGGCGATCTTACGCAGAGCGGAGTTCGGCTTCTTAGGAGTCGAAGTACGCACAGCAGTGCACACGCCGCGCTTCTGGGGGCTGGAGAGGTTGGTCTCGCAGTTTTTGAGGGTGTTGAGGCCCTTCTGCATGGCGGGGGACGTGCTCTTGTAGGTCACCTGTTCCCTGCCCTTCCTTACGAGCTGGTTAAAAGTCGGCAAATTGCATTTCCTCCTTTCCCGGGAAAATTTTTGAGAGTTTCGCGGGCAAACACAGCCATTTGCGCGCGAAATCCGCCACGGGCATAGCAATACCCGGGCGGAATAAGATTTTAGCATATTGCATAAAAATAGTCAAGAAATTTTTACGTCCAAAACGTGTTAATTTTCTCACAACGCGCGGCCCCTCACTCGTAAAGGGCCACAAACTGCTCAAGGCAGAGGTTGTTCTCCATGATATACTCCGCCGCCTCCACGCCGACATAGCGGAAATGCCAGGGCTCGTTCCAGCCGGTGATGGACTCCTTGGCCGCCGGGTAGCGCAGGATGAAGCCGTACTGCGCGCAGTTCTCGCGCAGCCAGGTGAGGAAGGTCTGGTCCATGGCGCTGGCGTTCATGCTGCTGTAGTAGCGGTCGGTGATGTCGACGCCGAGGCCGGTCTGGTGATCACTCTCGCCGGGGGCGGCGACGTACTGCTCCGCCTCGTCGTAGTCGGCCTGAGTTGGGTAATTGGGCCAGGCTATCTGGCTGGCGCGGCCGTTGAGGATGTACTCCTGGGCCGAGTAGCTGCGGTAGGAGTTCATGATATAGGGCGTGTAGCCCGCAGCGCGGGCGGCGTTGAGGAAGTCGACAAGCGGCGTGATGGCGCGCTCGTCGAAATACTGGGCGGTGCCCTCGATGGAGACGACGTAGGGCGTGTAGGTGCCGATATTGCTGCCCTCGCCGGCGACGATGTACTGCCAGCCGCTGATGTCGATATCGGGCTTGTCCGCGCCCTTCTCCTGCCCCTCCGGCTTGCTGCCGGGCAGGCTGACCTGCTCGGTGGCGGGGGGCATACCGGGGCCGAGGCTGGCGTCTATGTCGCCGCTGGCGGCGGCGCGCGCGGCCTCGCCGCTGCGTGAGGCCACGACCAGCAGCAGTAGTATGGTGAGCAGTGTGAACGCGAAGGCGGAGAATATGCGCTTTGCCTGCATTTGCCGGGGCCTCCTTTCCCTGGTTCTGCCCCGCGCCGTGGGGAGCGCGGACTCATGACATGCTATTATACCACCAAAAGTGGGGAATGGCAAGCATGAGCTGTGCCGGGCGGCCCGCCGCGCGCACTGGCCGTAAAAAAACGGCGGCGCGTCAAAGACGCGCCGCCTGAGGCAAAGTGTGAGTTTACTCGGCCTTCTTGTTGTGAATCTTGGGGAGCATCAGGCAGACGAGCATGCCGACGATAACGCAGCCGATCTGCACGTAGGCAACGCTGTGCATGGAGCTGACGATGGTGGCGGCGACAGGAGCGCCGGTAGCCTCATACTGGATGGCGCTGGTGAACATGGGGACGAACACGGCCACGCCGAAGGGGGCGGACAGGTCGCGGAACACGGTGTAGGTACCGGAGCCGGCGCCGGCGATCTGTGGATCGAGGCCGGAGAGGGCAACGTTCATGAAGATGGTGGTGTTGCCGCCGAGGCCGAGGCCGATGAAGAACAGGCTGGCCGCAAACATGACGAAGCCGGACTCAGCGTTGTAGAGCAGCTGCAGGGCAGCGCCTATCAGGCAGGAGACCAGCGCGCACACGGAGACGATGCGGGGCTCCTTCTTGTTGGCCAGCGGGGCCACGACGATGTTGCCGATGGTCATGCCGACGTACATGATGGAGGTGGCGTAGCTGGCCACGGAGGTGGTCGGGTCAAACATCATCGCGAAGCGGATGGTGTTGGTCATGCAGGCCTGCATGAGGCCCTGGGTGAGGAAGAGAACCACGACGGGCAGGATGAACTCCTTGCGGGCCATGAACTTGCCGTTGAGGATGGGGTTCTTGGCCTTCTTCTCAGCAACAAACAGGATGACAAGGCAAAGAACAGCGGCGCCGAGCACGACGAGAGTGGAAGTGCCGAACCAGCCGTCCGCGCCCTGAGCCAGGTTGGGCACGCAGAGGGCCAGGGAGAAGAACAGGATGATGAAGATGCCGCCGAAAACGTCGAAGCCAGACATACCCTTCTTCGGGCCGGTCTCCTTCTTCATGGTGAAGAGGCCGACAACAAAGCAGATGGCAGCCAGAGCGGCGCAGATGTAAAGGATGAGACGCCAATTCTGGGTGGTCTGGAAGATGATGCCGCCGATGGTGGGCCCAAAGATGACCATGCCGCTAGAGAGAGCAGCATACACGGCGAAGCCGTTGCCCATCTTGGCGGGCGGGAACTCACGAGTGATGTAAGCTATGACGGTCGGGGAGATGGCGGCGGCACCGACACCGACAACGAAACGCCCAATAAGGACTACCCACACCATTCCATCCGGGGCGAGGCCGATAACCAGCTCGCCGATGGCCATGAGAGCCATACCGACAAGGGCAGCGCCTCGGCGGCCGAAAATGTCGCCGAGCTTACCGAGGACAGGCGCGCAGGCGGCCATGCCCATGCTCATGGAAAGGGTAATCCATGTGAGCCAGTCGGTACCAGAGCCTTCGAGGCCCCAGGCGCTGACTATGTTGTTGGGGATAGACGCCGTGAAGCCGCCGGCAAGGCTGACCAGGGCAGCGGCCATCGCGAAGGGCACAAAGCCCTTCATGTAGTTTTTGTTTACTGTAGCATCCATACATTTTCTCCTTTTGTCTCAGTCCCTGGTTCCAGGCGGAAGGCGGCCTTCACCTCGGGCACTTGCTTGTACCTCACGCGGGGCTTCCCCCGCCCCGCGTGAGGCGCGGACTAATTAAAGGTTGTAGGCGACCTCGAAGCCCTCCCACATGGCGTCGCTGGACTGGCGGGCCTTGACGGCGTCGCCAATCACGTGAACCTCGGGGACGAACTCCTTGAGCTCAGCGCTCAGCGGGTCGTAGTTCCTGGCGCCGAGTCCGAAGATTATATAATCGAAGCCGCGGAGCCATTCCTCGGTGCCGTCCTTCCGCTGGACCTTGACATCGTGGTCAGTGACCTCCAGCACCTTGGTGTTTACGTTGATGTGAACCCCGTTCTCGCGCAGGGTGCGCATCAGCGGCGCACGGTTGGGCATGCACACGCCGGTGAGAATCTGGGGCAGCATCTCAATGATGGTGACGTCGATATCGCCTATGCTGGCCTCGAAGCCGCGGGTGAACGAGGTCGGGCGGGCGTTGGCGAGTATCGTTTCGGCGGTCTCGCAGGCGACTTCGCCGCCGCCGAGGATGCAGACACGGCCCTTGGGTATGACGAACTTGCCCTTGAGGAAGTCGTGGGCGGTGCGCACCGGGTAGTCCTGCGTACCCTTGATGGGCGGGATCAGCGGCTTTGCGCCGGTGGCGACGATGACCGCGTCGGGGTTGAACTCGCGCACGGCCTCAACGGTGGCCTCCTTGCCGAACTCAAACTTGACTCCGGCCTTCTTGGCGCGGTAGTTGAGGTGGACGAGCCACTTGGTCATCTCCTGCTTGCCGGGGCTGGTGACGGCGAGGTTGAGCTGGCCGCCAATCTTCTCGTCGGCCTCCCAGACAGTGACGTCATGGCCGCGCTCGGCAGCGGTGACGGCGGCGAACATACCGCCGGGGCCGGCGCCGATGATGAGGGTCTTCTTCGGCTTGTCGGTCGGGTTGTCGGGGTAGTCGTACTCAAAGCCCACGCGCGGGTTGATGTGGCAGCGGCACTGCGGGCGCTCCGCGGTGCGGGTTATGCAGCTTCCGCCGCAGCTGCCGCAGGGGGTGATATCATCGAAGCGGTTCTCAATGGCCTTGTTGCACAGGTCGGGATCCGCGAGCAGCGGGCGGCCCATGCTGACGCCGTCCACCAGGCCGCGCTCGACGATGTCGGCGGCGTAGCGGATGTCGTTTATCTTGCCGACGGCAAAGACGGGGATGTTGACGACCTTCTTAATCTCGCTGGCCTCGTACACATTCATGCCGATGTGCTTGCCGTGGCTGGGGATGATGTTCTCCAGGCCCTCGTACTGCGTTCCGCCGGAGACCTCGATGAGGTTGACGCCGGCCGCCTCAAACTTGGGCGCGAGGTAGAGCATCTCCTCGAGGCTGTTGCCGCCCTCGACGCGCTCGCTGCCGGAGACGCGCAGGAAAATCGGGAAGTCGGGGCTGACGTTGGCGCGCACCTCGGCGATCATCTCGAGCACGAAGCGGGCGCGGGTGTCGATGCAGCCGCCGTACTCGTCCATGCGCTTATTGCGCAGCGGGCTCAGGAAGGAGCCGGGCAGCATGTAGGCGTGGGCGCAGTGAAGGCCCACGGCGCCGCAGCCGGCCTCCTCCGCCCTGCGGGCGGCCTGGCCAAACTGCTTGATGATGGTGTGGATCTCCTCAACGGAGATGGGGCGCGAGACGTGGCAGTTCGCGTTGGTGTTGATGCTCGGGCCGAGCGGGGCGATGCCGCGGAAGCCGCAGATGCTCTCGGGGCCCGGGTGGATAATCTGGGGCACCAGCGCGCTGCCGGTGTCGGACACGCGCTTGGCGAAGGCGGCGAACTGGGGCACCAGGTCGTCGCTGTCGAGGCAGGTGGTCTTGCCTATGTACTGGTACTTGCGGTCGACGGTGACGGCGTCAATGGTGACGAAGCCGGTGCCGCCCTCGGCGCGGCGGACAAAGATATCCGCGAGGCGCTTGGGGACGGTGCCGTCCTTGGCCTCGTAGTCCATGCTCATGGGGGCCATGCCGACGCGGTTGCGCAGAGTCAGCGAGCCGACCTTAAGCGGGGAAAAGAGCTTGGCGTTTTTCATGTCCATGTTGTGCAGTCCCTCTCAGTAATTATTTGTTTTATTGTTCGGGCGTCCCTCTCACAGCAGCGCCCGGGGCCGTGTCAGACTTCCTCAAAGAAAGTGTAGGAGGGGTCCTTTACGGTGTCACGGCCGTTGTTATAATCGTCGAAATAGCGCGGCGTCAGCATGAAGGTGTTGTCGCCGGCGACTATGCGCTCGGTGATGACCCACTTGCCGTCGCGCTTCTCCCATTTGTCGATGTCGCGGCAGCGCGCCTCGACGGTGAAGCTGGCCTCGCCGGCCTTGTTCTTGTACTTGCAGGCGGCGTACATATAGGTCTCGCTGGCGGCGCGGGTCATGTCGTCGTTGAACTTGATGAGGATGTTCGTCATCATGTGGTGGGTGGCGACCATCCCGCGGTGCATGTTGAGCATCATGTCGATGAAGCCGCGGCCGTCGCCCTTGTATGTGGGGCCGTAGTCGACCTTGGCGTCCTCGGCGAAGACAGTGTAGCCGAGCTCGTTGTCGATGCGGTCAAGCGCGCGGCAGTAGGTGTAAATCTGCTCGCGGATGGCTTCCTTCTCGATAAGCTCTTCGAGTTTGCGTTCCATTTTGACTCCTTTAGCGCTTGTTGGTCATGAGCAGCATGTCGCCGTAGACCGGGCTCGCGAGGCCGAAGCCGCCGTGTACCGCCAGCACCTGGCCGGTGGTGAAGGGCGCGGTCGCGAAGTAGAGCGCGGCGTCCGCCATCTCCTGCGGGGTGGCCATCCTGGCGATGGGCGTGTGCTTGAGGAAGAACTGCATGAACTCCGGAGTGAGGTTGTTCATGACGGCCTCCGTGGCGGTCATGCCCGGGCAGATGACGTTGCAGGTGATGTTGTCCTTGGCCGCGTGGGCGGCAATCATTTTGCTCAGGTGGCTGATGGCGGCCTTGCTGGTGGCGTAGGCCACCTGGCTGGTGTCCGGCGTGATGCCGGCGACGGAACCGATGTTGATGATGCAGCCGCCCTTCTGCTTGGCCATCGCCTTGTTGATAGCCTCCTGGCAGGAGATGAACACGCTGGAGAGGTGCATATCTATGTAGCCCGCGAACTTCTCGTAGTTCGTGTACTGGAACGGCAGGTCGTCCTTGGGGCTGGTGCCGCCGAAGTTGTTGACGAGGATGTCGAGACGGCCCTCGTTGGCTATGGCGGTGTCTATCATGTCCTTCATGCTCTGCTTGTCGTGAGCCTCGAAGTAGACGGTCTTGACGGTGCAGCCCTGCTCGTTGAGGGCGGCGGCCTTCTCGTTGGCAAGCTCAAGGTTGCGGCAGGCCATATAGACTATCGCGCCCTCGTGCGCGAAGGTCTCGGCTATGGCATATCCGATGCCGCGGGTGCTGGCGGTGACAAGAGCCACCTTGTTTTCCAGTTTCTTCATTATCATACCTCCGCGTTGTCCGCCCGGCCCCCGGAGGAGGCCGGGCATTGTGGGTTTATTTACTTACTTCTGCTCGCCGGGCAGGCCCTTCCAATCGGGGCGCATGTGGGGTATAACCTCGCGCAGGCGGTAGCGCTTGATGGTGGTCTCCAGGTCGAACTCGCCGACTATGCCGCGGCTGTAGTAGTCCTGGATCTGCTCGTCGGTGTAGCCGAGGTCGCGCAGGATGTCGCGGTTGTCCATGCCGAAGAGCGGGGCGCCGCGCCAGATCTCGCTGGGGTTCCTCTTGAACTTGCTGGTGAGGCCGAGGCCCTTGACGTGGCCGAGCATGGGGTCGTCCCACTCGGTGAGGGTCTCGCGGGCCTGCCACTGTGGGTCGTTGGCGCAGTCCTCGAGCTCGTACACCTTCTGGTTGGGGATCTGGGCGGCCATCATGGCGGCCTCGACCTCGTTGACGGTGTGCTCGGAGACGAACTTCTCAACGGCCTTCTCTATGCGCTGGCCGACGGGGGTGTTGATCATCCAGCCGGTGAAGCCCTCGGGGAAGTCGGGGTCGCCGGTGCCGGGTACGGGCAGGCCGATCACGGGGTAGCCGCGCTTGCAGACCTCGGCGCCGGTCATGCCGATGAAGATGACGCCGCCGTCCTTGCAGGTGTAGAAGCTGAAGCTGGCGGCCTGGGCGTCCTTGTTGCCGGTGCGCGGCAGCTTGACGCCGTCGGTGAGGTACTGCATGAAGCGGCCGTCGGTGATACGGGCCAGGGCCTCGTACTGGCTGACGTCGACGCTCTCGCCCTTGCCGGTGAGGGTGGTGCTGATGTAGCAGGCGAGCATGCTCCAGCAGGTGGTGAGGCCGCAGACATAGTCGCTGAGGTAGGGGTTGGTCTTGAGCGAGTAGTCGATGCCGTTGAGGGACATGTAGCCGGAGAAGGCCTGGCCCGCGGCGTCATAGCTGGCCTTGGTGACGTACTCGGGCACGCCGGTCTGGCCGTAGCCGGAGACGTGGCAGATGGCGAGCTTGGGGTTGATGGACCAGATGAACTCGTCGCTCAGGCCCAGGCGGTCATACTGGCCGCCCTTGCTGGACTCGACCCAGATGTCGGCCCACTGGATGAGCTTGAGGAAAATCTCGCGGCCCTCGGGGGTCTTGATGTCGGCGACCATGGAGAGCTGGTTGCGGTGGTTCTGGGGATAGCCGTACCAACCGCGCTGGTTGTCGGGCTTCTTGGGAGCCTCGAAGTGGATGACGGTGGCGCCGGCCTCGCTCAGGAGGCCGCCGGCGAAGGGGCCGGCGATGTTGGAGCCGCTGTCAAGAATCTTGAGGCCGGAGAGGGCGCCGAACTTGGGGAAATCTTTAAGACCTGCCATTATTATTTCGATCCTTTCACTATAAACTGCCTTATTTCACGGGCAGAGGCACAAAGCTGGGACGGTAGCCGCCGTCGACGTTGAGCGTGGCGCCGGTGATGTACGCCGCGCCGTCGCTGGCGAGGAAAATCATTGCCTTGGCTATGTCGGAGGCCTCGCCGAGGCGGCCGAGGGGAATGCTGCGCGCGCAGCTCTCGCGCTCGGTGTCGTTGAGCTTGGCCACCATTTCGGTGTTGACCACGCCCGGCGCGACAGCGTTCACGCGGATGTGCCAGGGGGCGAGCTCCATGGCCAGCGAGCGGGTAATGCCGAGTATGGCGGCCTTGTTCGCGCCGTAGGGCGTGCCCATCTGGGTGCCGAACTGGGCGGTAACGGACGAGGTGTTCACTATGACGCCGGAGCGCTGGCGCTTCATATAGACGGCGGCCTGCTTGCAGAAGTTGAAGGTGCCGCCGGCGTTGACGTCCATTACGCGGTCATATACGCTCTTGTCCGTGCGCGTCACGGGCATGTCCACCGTGATGCCGGCCACGTTGAGCATGATGTCTATGCTGCCGGTAAAGCGCTCCGCCACGGAGGCGAGCACGGCTTTAACGGCGTCCTCGTCGCGGACGTCGCACTCGTAGAAGGCGAACTCGGTGCCCGCGGCGGCGGCCGCCTCCTGGAGGTCGGCCATGTGATCGGTCCTTATGTCCACGCCGGCGACGAAGGCGCCCTCGGCGAGGAACTGCATTACGCACTCGTGGCCAATGCCGGAGTTGGCTCCGGTTATAACGGCGACCTTACCCTTGAACTGCATGGGCTTACGGACGGTAGGCGCCGTCCACGCTGACGGTGGTGGCGGTGATGCCGCTGGCGAGATCGCTGGCGAGGAAGAGGTAGACGTTGGCAATCTCCTCGGGCTCGAGCATGCGCTTCATGGGCAGGTGCTTGAGGTACTGCTCCTTGATGACGGGATCCATGTTGGCGTTGGTCATGTCGGTGTTGACAACGCCGGGGGCGACGCCGACCACGCGGATGTTGCGGCGGACCAGCTCGCGGCCCAGCTCATGGTTGAACCCGACAACGGCGGCCTTGCTGGCGGGGTATCCGACGCCGGAGGTGGAGCCGAAGAAGCCGGTGACGGAGGCGGTGTTGATGATGACGCCGGAGTTGTTGGCCTTCACGTACTGATAGGCGGCCCAGGAGCCATTGTAAACACCCATGACGTTGATGTCGAACATGTGCTCGAACTCGCCCTCCTGGATTTTGCTGAAGACGGTGGCGTGGGTGACGCCGGCGTTGTTGATCATGACGTCGATGCGGCCCCACTTGGCGACGACCTGGCCGACGGCGTCGAGCATCTCCTGGCGGCTGGTCAGGGTGGGATGCAGGCCGAGGACCTCGACCTCGGGGTAGAGCTCCTTGAGCTTGGCGAGGGCGGCGTCGACGGTCTCCTGGGCGTGGCCGGCGATAGCGACATGGGCGCCGTTCTCGATGAACTTCTTGGCGGCCGCGAAGCCGATGCCGCGGGTACCGCCGGTGATGAATACTACCTTGTCCTTAACGAGTTCCATGATGCTTTGCTTCCTTTCGTTATGTGAGTTTATTTAATTGACTTTTCAGGCGTTGGCGGCAAGGAGCTCATAGATGGCGTCCATGCCGTCGGTGGTGGCGTCGAGGGCGTTGCCCACAGCCTTGGCGTCGCCGATGACTCGGCAGAATATGCCCTGCTTCCTGCAGGCGGACACGATGTCGCTGGTGTCGCGGCTGCGGGAGCCGACGGAGATAACCGCGGTGTCGCAGGGGACGGAGACGGTCTTCTCATTCTTGCTGTAGACCACGCTGTCGGCGCGGATCTCCTCGCACTTGGCCTCGCCGACGAAGTTGATGCCGTAGTCGAAGAGGTTCTTCTTCACGAACTTGCGGCGCAGCGGGCCGTAGCCGATGCCGGGCTTGTTGCGCATCTCGATAACAGTGACGTGCGCGCCGCGCTCGGCCATGTACTCGGCGACCTCGACGCCGACGGAGGCGCCGCCGATAACGACGACGTTGCCGGTCGGGGTTATCTCGCCGGCGAGCACCTCGTGCGCGTTGCAGACGTGGGGCAGGTCGGCGCCGGGGATGCGCGGCATCAGCGGCACGGCGCCGGTGGCGCAGATGACGGCGTCGGGCTTGACGCGGGCGATGAGCTCGGGCGTGACGGTGGTGTTGAGGTGGACGGGGATGCCCAGGCTGAGCACGGCCCTCTGCTCCCAGAGGTCGGCCTCGCCAATCTCCTCCTTGTGGGGGGCCTTGCCGGCGAGGACGAACTGCCCGCCGAGGGCGTCGGTCATCTCGTAGATTTCCGGCTCGTGCCCGAACTGCTTGAGGTAGCGGGCGGTGACCATGCCGCCCATGCCGCCGCCGATGACCATCACGCGCAGCGGGCGCTTGGCCTGAGGTACAGGCTTGCTCTCGCGGCCGCACATGGGGTTGCGCAGGCAGGTGATGTGCTCGCGGTCGGGCAGCGTGACGGCGTCGTAGCAGCCCTGCAGGCAGCCAATGCACTTGACAATCTTGTCGCTCTCGCCGCGCATGGCCTTGGCGCACCACTCGGGGTCGGCTATCTGAGCGCGGCCGATGGCGACCATGTCGGCCTTGCCCTCCTCGAGCGCGCGCTCGGCCATCTCCGGCTCGACTATGCGCCCGACGGTGGCGACGGGGATCTTGACCTTGCTCTTGAGCTCGCCGATGAGCTCGATGTTGAGGCCCTTGGGCAGGTTGATGGGCGGGACCTCGTAGACGTTGGCGAAGGACAGGATATTGCCGCGGGAGACGTCGGCGAGGTCGACGCCGGCGTCGGCGGCCATGTTCACGAACTCGGCCACGTCGTCTACGGTGAGGCCGTTCTCCAGGTAGTCGTCGTGCACGTCCACGCGCATGAGCAGCGGCATGTCGTCGGGCATGTTACGGCGCATCTCGCGGATGCACTCGAGCGCGAAGCGGGCGCGGTTTTCAAGGCTGCCGCCGTAGCCGTCGGTGCGTTTATTTATGGCGGCTGTAAGGAATTCGTGCGCGAGATAGGTGTGCGCGGCGTGGAACTCGACGGTGTCGAAGCCGGCCTCGACGGCGAGAGCGGCGCTCCTGCCGAAGGCGGCGACAATCTCGTCGATGTCCTCCTGGGTCATGTTGTTGACGTCCAGGCAGCGGACGCCCTCGTAGAGGAAGGGCCTGTAGACGAACCCGCAGTGGAGCAGCTGAACTCCTATGCGGCCGCCGGCCTCGTGCACCGCGCTCGTGAGCTTCTTGAATTCGTCGCGCTGTTCCTCGTTGTAGAGGCCGAAATTCATTCTGGAACGCGAGGTGATGTGGACAGCGGTGCACTCAAACATGTTGAGTGCACAGCCGCCGCGAACACGCTCCAGGTGGTATGCTATTACCTCCTCGCCGATGTGGTCATGGGCGAATTTGGTGTCCATGCCGGGCATGAGCACACGATTCTTCAGCTCAAGGCCGCGCAGCTTTATGGGGGAAAAGAGTTTTTCAAAAGGCATGTTCAGCTAGTCTCCTATTTTTATCAGTTTAATTCTCTCTCGTTATGCTCTCTTGTTACGTCGGATTACATGTCCAGGGCGACCTGGGCGGCCTCGCGGGTGGCCCAAAGGGCGGTGCGGGCCTGCTTGGCGTCGCCAATCACGTGGCAGGGCACGCCCAGCTCGGCGCACTTGGCCTGCAGCTCCTCGCTGCCGCGGGCGGTGATGCCCATGCAGATGACGACGGCGTCGAACTCGGCGCTGCCCTGGGTGCTCTCCTTGGTCTTGCGGTCAGTGACGACGTAGTGGACCTTCTTGCCGTCCTCGATGCCGAGCACGGCGGTGCCGCTCATGCCGGTGATGCCGAAGCTCTTGAACTGGGGCTTGATGAACATCTTGCGCAGCATGGTGAGGTCGTTGCCGACGCCCTTCTTCTCCATGACGGTGACCTTGCAGCCCTGGGCGGCCAGGAGCATGGCGACCTCGCTGCCTACGCTGCCGCAGCCGACGACACAGACGTTGCCGGAGAGCTTGACCTCGTTCTTGAGGACCTGGTACTGGTGATAGGCGGTCTCGGCGCCGGGGATGGCGGGGCATACGTAGTCGGAACCGATGGCGACGATGACCTCGTCGGGCTTGACCTCGGCGATGAGCTCGGGGGTGACGGCGGTGTTGAGGTGGGTCTCGATGCCCATGCGCTCGACTTCCTTGACCTCCCACTCGGCGGCGGCGGTCATCTCCTGCTTCTGAGGAGCGACGCCGGCGAGGAGGAACTGGCCGCCCAGATGGTCGGAGGCCTCGTAAATGGCGGGCTCATGGCCGCGGGCCTTGAGTATCTCGGCCGCCATCATGCCGCCCATGCCGCCGCCGATAATCATGACCTTCTTGGGAGCGGCGGTCTTCTGCAGGCCCTTGTACTCCAGGCAGGCGAGCGGGTTGCGGGTGCAGGTAATAGTCTTGAAGCGCGGGTCGATGACGGCGTCATAGCAGCCCTGGTCGCAGCCGATGCACCTGCGGATGAGCTCGGGGTGGCCCTCCTGGGCCTTCTTGACCCACTGGGGATCGGTTATCTGGCCGCGGCCGATGCCGACGAGGTCGATCTTGCCCTCGGCGATCAGCTTGTCGGCGAGCTCGGGGGTGTTGACGCGACCGACGCCCATGACGGGGATGCTGACCTGCGCCTTTATCTTGGCGATGTTCTCCATGTTGAAGCCGGGCTTCAGCAGGTAGGGCGGGACCTCATATACGGTGGCGAAGCTCATGGAGTTGCCGCGGTAGAGGTCGACGACGTCGACGCCCAGCTCGGCGGAGCGGTTGATGAAATCGACTATCTCCTGCTCGGTCATGTTCTCCTGCATGAGCTCGTCGACGGCGTCGCAGCGCATGAAGAGGGGCATGGTGTCGGGGATGTTGGCGCGGATCTCCCTGATACAGTTCCAGGCGAAGCGGCAGCGGTTCTCAAAGTTGCCGCCGTACTCGTCGGTGCGGTGGTTGGTGCCGGGGCTGAGCATCTCATGGGGCAGGTAGCTGTGGCCGCCATGGAACTCGACGGCGTCGAAGCCGGCGTCGACGGCGCGCTTGGCGGCGGCGCCGAACTGCTTCTCTATCTCCTGCAGGCGCTCGACGGTCAGGGTGTCGGGGGTCTCGAGCTTGTTGCTCTCGTCAAAGAAGAACTGGGGGGTGAAGCCGCCGTGCCAGAGCTGGATGCCCATCTTGCCGCCGACGGCGTGGACGGCGTCGGTGAGCTTGCGGAGCTCCTCGACGTCCTTGTCGGTGTAGAGGCCCATGTACATGTAGGCGTGGGGCTCGGGGCATACGGCGGCGACCTCGAAGATGTTGAGGGCGCAGCCGGCCTTCGCCTTGGCCACGTGGTAGGCTATCATGTCCTCGCCTATCTCGTGCTTGTTGCGGACCATCTTGGTGTTCATACCGGGGAGGATGACGCGGTTCTTGAGCTCCAGGCCGCGAACCTTCAGGGGGCTGAATAGTGCTTCAAAACTCATGATTTCCTGCTCCTTTTTGTTTATTCTCCTCAGGGAATCCCCTTGGAATATATGAAATTTGTTTATAAACTGTTTTATACCCCGCGGGCGATGCACTCCTTGAGTATCTTCGAGCGCTGCACCTTGCCGTTGCTCTCGTGGTGGATCGAGTCCACCAGCTCAAAGGTCTTGGGCACCTTGTACGGGCTCAGCAGGGTCTTGAGGTAGCTCTTGAGCTCCGCTATGTCAAGGCCGTCCCCGCGCGGCTCTATCACCGCGTGGATGCGGCGGCCCCACTCGGGGTCGGGGATGCCGACGACGACGGCGTCGAGCACCTGCGGATGGCTCATGACCGCGTTCTCCACCTCGACGGCAAAGACGTTCTCGCCGCCGGTGACAATGATGTCGCTGCGGCGGTCGGCGAAATAGAGGTAGCCCTCCTCGTCGACATAGCCCATGTCCCCCACGCTGCGGTAGCCGTCCGGCATCAGCTCGATGGGAGGGGCGTTGATATACTCGGTGTAGAAGAAGTCGGCCGGCGGGGTCATGAAGATTTCGCCCACGCTGCCGGTGGGGACCTCGTGCCCTTCCTCGTCGCGTATCGACACCTTGCCTCCGCCTATGGGCCTGCCGACGCTGCCCGGATGCCTGAGCCACTGGTCGCCGCGGATGCAGCACAGGCCGATAACCTCGGTCTGGGAGTACATCTCATACACGCGCTCGGGCGGGATCAGCTTGAACCAGGCCCGCTTGAGCCACTCGGAGCAGACGCCGCCCGTGTGGCAGAAGCCGGTGATGCTGGCAAAGTCCCCGGCGCTGACGCCGGGCTCCTTGACTATGCGGTGCATGAGCGTGGGCACCATCTGCATGAAGTTGACCTTGTACTTCTTTATAATGTCAATCAGCACCTCGGGACAGAGGCTGCGGGGCATGATTATCTTGTTGCCGCAGAAGAGTCCGTTCATCACGCAGGAGTGCGGCGCTCCGTGGAAGAGCGGGCCGCAGAGCAGCTGCACGTCCTCCCAGCGCATACCGACCATCTCGAACCAGCCGCGCACGGTGTCGTCGGAGTTGCCGACGGGTATCTTCTGGCGTATCAGCTTGGGCTTGCCGGTGGAACCGCCGGAGAGGGTGATGATGTTGGGGTTGGATATGACGTCGGGCGGGAAGCCGTCGCTGTACTCCGCGGCAAGCCTCTCCACGTCGCTGCTGTGGATGGCGCGGTAGCCCTCCGGCTCCTCCAGGTCTGTGAAGAGCAGCGCGGGCCTGAGCGTGTCGAGCACGCCCTGGAGCTCAACGTGGGTGGTCTTGTGCGGCATGGGCAGGTAGCAGGCCCCGGTCTTCCATATCGCCGCCATCGCCGCCACGTGCATGATGGTGTTAGGATACGTAACGACAACGACGCTGCCCTTTCCTATCCCCATGTCGAGCAGCATGTTCGCCATGCGGTTCGACAGGCCGCGCAGGCCGCCGTAGGTTATGACGGTTTCGTTGCCTTCCTTATCTATCTCTATAAGCGCCGGAGCGCCCCCCTTAGCGGCTGCTATGTACTCCAGCTGGCGGCCGAAGGTGATGTAGTCCTCGGCTCCAGTGTTAAACCTGTTGAAGCGAACGGCATCCGGCATTATTCACAAACCTCCCAGTTCTTTCCCCTTGCGTAAACCTAATTTTCTACAATTAAACAAATCATTCCTCTTGTATCATCTCATTGCTTGCTAATAGATTAACGAATCTGCGGCAAAAATGGCGGAACAATTATCCTCAAATACTTTCGCATTGCTCCGCCATTTTGTCTGAATTAAGTATTGACTCCTGGTCGATTTTTTCGTATTATACTATCAGATATAAAAACCGGCATCTGTTTTCTGCCATGTATTGGAGGGATAACTGTGGATAATCGGCCCGATTCCGTAGGTATAACTGAAATTCCCATACAGGGCTTTTTTGTTGCGCCAGACAACTTTTTGCGTCTTCAGCGCTTTGAAATCAGCGAGCCCCTGCCCACTATTTCCGAGGATGAGAGCGTTATCATGTACGTCACGGGGGGCGAGGGGCAGATCACGGTAAACGGCGTGGTCTTCCCTCTTGCCGCCGGCTCCCTCGCCTGGCTGCAGAGCTACCACACCTATACGATAGAGCCGGCCTTCGGCCAGACGCTGCGCTTCGCCGCCTGCGTCTACGACTACCCGCTCTCGAGCTATCTCGTCATCCTCAAGCAGACAAACGAGATTTCCCAGGCAATAATCCGCGCCGTCCCCGTCATAGCCCTCGACGAGAAGCGCTCCGGCATCGTGCTGCGCCTGCTGGAGGAGTTCATGCTGGAAAACGACTCACACAGCCGCGGCAGCGGCATAATAAAGGTGGCTGTGCTGGGGCAGATTATCACCTTCTTCATCGCCGGCTGCATCAAGCGAGTCAAGCGCGAGAGCGACGTGCCCATGCCCCTGGCCTGGGACGCCACGCTCTATATAGCCGCGCACTACCGCGAGGACATCACGGCCAGGAGCGTGGCCGAGCACTTCGGCTGCACCAGCGCCGAGCTCAACCGCGAGCTGAGGAAGATAAGCTCGCTCAACTTCGTGCAGACCCTCGACCGCGTGAGGATAAACATCGCCTGCGGCGCAATGTTCTTTGAGGACGTCTCCCTCTCCTACCTGCTGAGCTACTCGGGCTTCTCCACCGAGGCGGCCTTCTACCGCATCTTCAAAAAGTACAAGGGCATGCCGCCCAACGAGTACCGCGCGGCGCGCATGCGCGACGGGCGCGGCGGGCCCTACCGCGCCATGATCGGCTCGCGCGAGGTGATGAGCGTGCTCGACTACATCCAGCACAACTACTCCTCGCCGATAACGCAGAAGTCCATCGCCGCCGAGCTGTACATCTCCGAAAGCCTCATAAACGAGCGCTTTCAGAGCATGTTCGGCATGAGCTGCCGCGAAATCATCATGCTCAGCCGCGTGCGCCACGCCGAGCCGCTGCTGCTGAACACCGACCTGCCGCTGCTGGATATAGCTATCCGCGTGGGCTTCAACTCCACCAAGGTCTTCGCCCGGGCCTTCCGCCGCGTAAACGGCGTCTCGCCGAGCGAATACCGCGCGAACGCGAAAGGAGGCCGCGATGGCGAGAAGGAGAAAGAATAACGGCTTCTCGCAGCCGATGATAAGCTTTGAATACTTCTTCACGGACACCTCCGCGCTGCAGATACGCACCGTGCTGCGCACCGCCGCCCGCACCACCAACCTCAGGCACTGCGACGGCCTGGCGCTGATATTCGTCCGGCGCGGCCGCGGGGAGCTTATCGTGAACACGCGCCGCTTCCCCATCGAGCGCGGCAGCCTCTTCATGCTCAGCGACTACCAGTTCTACCAGCTCAGCCCCGCCCGGCGCAGCGAGCTTGAGTATGTCGAGTGCCAGTTCAGCTACCGGCTCTACCTCTTCTTCGTCTCCAGCCCCTACTTCCGCTTCACCGTCCCCGGCTTCGGGCCCGATCCGGTGATTGCGAAGCTCGAGGGCAAGTACCTCGAGACGGCCGAGAGGCTCATGAACCTGCAGCTCAAGAGCCAGGAGCGGGAGCGCAGCGGCCAGCGCGAGGTGCTGCAGGTGATGGAGCTGATGGGCATCCTCGTGCGCTCGAGCAGGGCAGAGAGCGTCTATCCCAACCCGCCGCCCGAGGGCTCGGGCGCGAAGAGTGCTCGCGCGGCAAAGAAAGCCCCGCCGGAGGAAGCAGAATAGAAGACGCCCGCCGGGCTATACCCGGCGGGCGGTTTTTTATGAATGCTGCAGCATCTCCAGCACCCTGGCGGCGGAGGTGCTTATCGAGGTCTTTGGATAGACAATAAGCGTCTTCGCCACGCGGTGGAAGCCCTCAATGGGCACGAGCCTGATACCGGCGAGGCCCATGTTCGCGATACTCTCCGGCGCTATCGAGACGCCCATGTCCGCGCTCACCAGCAGCGCCAGCGAGTAGAAGTCGTCCGCGTAGACCCGCTCGTTGTCGCCGAGGCCCAGGTGGACGTACATCTCGCCTATCTGCTCCTCCGCGGTCTGCAGGTGGTAGCTCTTGGTCAGCACCACGGGCAGGGAGCTGAGCTCCTCTATCTTCACGGACTGCTTTCTCGAGAGCGGGTTCATGGAGCTTATCATCAGCACGCAGCGGCCCAGCGACAGCGGCTTTACGCCCAGCCAGCTCTCGCGCTCGAGGCCGAAGCTCGAGAGCACGGCCATGTCCAGCTCCCCCGCGGCGAGCATGTCCACCAGCTCCCTGCCTGTGCCGGCGTGGAGCTCTATCCTGCGCCCGGGGCGCATGGTGCAGTGGTTGTGCACCAGCTTGGAGGCCACCCAGAGGTCATAGGCCCCGCAGTAGCCGACGCTGAGCGTATCCGGGTCGCCCTCGGCCACGCGGCGCGCCTGGTAGACGGCGCTGTTGTAGCTGCTCATCACCTGGCGGCACTGGCGGTAGTAGATCTCGCCGGCCGGCGTGAGGCTGACGCCCTTGCGGCTGCGGTCGAAGAGCCTGAAGCCGAGCTCCTGCTCGAGCTGCTTTATCTGCTGGCTGACCGCGGTCTGAGAGATGCACAGCTCCTTGGCCGCGGCGGAGAAATTCTTCTGCCGGGCCGCCTCAAGGAAGACCGGCAGGCGCTGAATACTCATGCTATCGCCTCCCAGCCATATTCTACCTCAGAATGTTTCATAAGTCAAACTTATGATGAGGCACAAATTTTGTATTAGACGAACAGCTTTTTCTATGTTAGGCTTATAGTATGGTTTGTTTGATGCTAAATTCACAACTAACAACTGTACAGGAGGTCAGACAAGATGAGATTTGAAAACAAGGTCGTCATAGTGACCGGCGCGAGCTCCGGCATTGGCCGCGCCACCGCCAAGCTCTTCGCCATGGAGGGCGCGAAGGTCGTCGCCGCCGCCCGCCGTCTCGAGCGCCTGGAGGCCCTGCGCGACGAGTGCGCCGCCGAGGGCGCCGCGGGCGTGATCCTTCCCCTCCGCACCGACGTGCGCAAGGCGGAGGACATCGACAACATGTTCGACACCTGCCTCAGGGAGTTCGGACATCTCGACGTCCTGGTCAACAACGCCGGCATGCTCGACGGCCAGCTGCCCATCCACGAGACCAGCCCCGAGATATACGACATGCTCTACGAGACCAACCAGCGCTCCGTATTCCTCGGCTGCCAGCGCGCCATCAAGATTTTCCTCGAGCAGGGCACTCCCGCCAACATCGTCAACGTCGCCTCCGCCGCTTCCCTGCGCGGCCTCAAGGGCGGCACGATGTACGTCATGACCAAGCACGCCGTGCTCGGCATCACCCGCAACATCGCCGCCAGCTTCTTTGAGAGGGGCATCCGCTGCAACTGCATCGAGCCCGCCAACATCAAGAGCGAAATCAACCGCGTCCCGCGCGAGATGGGCATCGGCATCCTCGAGTGGCAGATGCGCGCCGGAAACGCCGCCCCGCTGCACACCATCACCCGTCCGGGCGAGAAGAAGCCCATCCTCGGCTCCCCCGAAGACTGCGCCAACCTCATCTGCTTCCTCGCCGACGACGAGGCCGCCCGCTACATCAACGGCGCCGAGGTCAAGATAGACGCCGGCTTCCTCTGCATGTGACAACGCTCGGGCCCTTTGGCCGGGCAGGAAATAACAACGTGAACAGAAAGGACGGATAGAATGTCAACTCATTACACCGATTACTACGGCAACCACATGAAGTTCAGCGAGTATCCCAAGTTCGGCGTGCTCAGCAGCGTCAAGGTCCTCATGACCGGCACCAACATCGCCGGCCCCTACGCCGCCAGCGTCATGGCCGAGATGGGCGCCAAGGTCGTGCAGGTCGAGGCCCCCAAGATGCCCTGCCAGACCCGCGGCAACTACGGCTACGCCACCGACCACCGCAACACCTTCTCCGTCACTCTCAACACCCGCTCCGAGCGCGGCAAGGCCGCCCTCGAGAAGCTCATCGCCTGGGCCGACATCTGGATAGAGTCCGGCCGCCCCGGCGCCTACGCCAAGCAGGGCCTCACCGACGAGCACATGTGGGAGATCAACCCCGCCCTCGCCATCGTCCACGTCTCCGGCTACGGCCAGTACGGCCCCGACAAGGACAAGGCGGCCTATGACGTGTCCGGCCAGGCCATGGGCGGCTACATGTACATGAACGGCACCAGCCCCACCTCTCCCCCGCTGAAGGTCAACCCCTATCTCTCTGACTACGCCACCGCCCTCAACGCCTGCATCTGCGGCCTCGCCATCATGACCAACGCGCGCGCCACCGGCAAGGGCGACAGCGTCGACATCTCCCAGTACGAGACCATGTTCCGCCTGCTGGGCAGCTATCCCACCGACTGGTTCAACCGCGGCTTCCCCGGCCCCGGCGAGCCCGTCAAGTGGCGCACCGGCAACGTCAGCGACCTCGCGGCCGGCTTCAGCTTCTATGACTGCAAGGACGGCGGCACCATCTTCATCGGCATGGTCGGCGCCGGCAACACCAAAAAGGGCTATCCGCTGGTCGGCCTCCCCACCCCGGGCGACGGCACCGACCCGCTCTTCCCCGAGGGCATGACCGGCTGCCTGCGCCACCTGCCCCAGGGCCAGCGCATTGAGGCCGCCATCACCAAGTTCTGCGCCGAGCGCACCGTCGACGAGGTCGAGGCCGCGCTCAACGAGCTGGGCATCCCCAACCAGAAAGCCTTCGGCCCCGCCGACATCCTCGCCAGCGAGCAGTTCAAGGCCCGTGAGGACATCATCACCTGGAAGGACAGCGTCTACGGCGACATGAAGGGCGCCGGCATCATGAACAAGTTCACCCGCAACCCTGCCGAGATAGTCGCGAGCGCGCCCACCTTCGGCGAGCACAGCCGCGAGATCCTCTCCGAGCTGGGCTTCAGCGAGGAGGAGATAGACGAGATGTACGCCGCCGGCGAGACCTCCACCATGGATCCCAGGGAGACCGCCCAGTACTGGCACCTCAAGGAGTGGGGCTTCTTCTGGAATCCCGACCAGGCCAAGGCCCTCGACCTTTGATAGAGGAGACGCAGGATGAAACTCAACCCCGGTACCTATGAAGGCTTTGCCCGCGGCTACCGCGGCAAGCTCTACGTAAACGTCACCGTCTCCGAGGACAGGATCCTCTCAGTCAAGATAACCAAGCACCGCGAGTACCGCGGCATCGCCTGGGGCCTGAACACCACGCCTATCGAGCTCTTCCCCGGGCTCATAGTCGAGTACCAGAGCCTCAACATCCCGCCGGTCGTCGGCGCCGACCTCACCAGCGAGGCCATCCTCGGCGCGACCGCCGCGGCCCTCATGGCCGCCGGCGCCACCGACGCGGATATCGTCGCGCTGCGCGCCGCCCCCGGCCCCGCCGCGCCCGACTACAAGGACGAGGTGCGCACCGTCGACGTCGTCGTCTGCGGCGCCGGCGCGGGCGGGCTTGCCGCTGCCATCGGGGTCGAGGAGCCCGGCGGCGAGGTCGTAATCGCGGAAAAGCGGGGCATCACCGGCCGCGCCACCGCGCGCTCCGGCGGCAAGCTCCTGGGCGCCGGCACCGAGTCGCAGAAGCGCCAGGGCATCTACGACAACAGGGAAATGGTCTACGACTACCTGATGGAGGTGGGCAACAGGCAGGGCGACTTCATGGACCCCGGCAAGACCCGCTACCTGGTGGACAACCTCAACAGCACCATCGAGTGGCTCAGCTCCATCGAGGCCACCGTCAAGGGCGATCCCGAGGAAGTGCTGGCCATGCCCTATGACAAGCTCTCCATGCCCAAGCTCAAGGACGGCGTACTCAAGACGCACTACAACGTCCTCGACGTCGAGGCCATCCACCAGAGCCTTCAGCCCTGGCGCGTGCACAACTCCCCCGGCGGCGGCGGCCAGACCAATGGCCAGGGCGGCGAGATCTCCACTCCCCTCACCCTCTACTACGAGAACGACCTCGGCGGCGAGATTATCTACAACACCGCCATGCAGGAGCTGCTCACCGACGAAAACGGCGTTGTCAACGGCGTGGTCTGCAAACGCGCCAACGGCGCCACGCTGACGCTCTACGCCCGCCGCGGCGTCATCCTCGCCACCGGCGGCTACGCCCGCAACAAGCAGATGTGCTCCCGCTACCCCGTCGCCCACTACTTCAGCAACGTGCCGCGCGGCAACATCGGCGAGGGCCTCACCGCCGCCGAGAAGATAGGCGCGCTCAACTACGAGCACCCCGCCGTGCAGGTGGTCTACACCAGCCTCACCTGCGGCATCGGCATCAACGACGAGAGCGGCCTCATTGTCAACGACCGCGGCGAGCGCGTCGTCGACGAGTGGACCTATCAGTACACGGTTTCCGACGCCATCGCCCGCTCCGGCAGCAACTGCGGATGGTACATCACCAGCGGCAATGAGCCCTACCCCGGCGTGCAGTACGGCTTCCAGCAGGCGCTAGAGGGCAAGAGCCGCGACCATGTCGCCGACAGCATCGAGGAGCTGGCTGAAAAGATTAAGGTCGACCCCGCCGTGCTCAAGGCCACCTATGACCGCTACTGCGAGCTGGTCGAGAAGGGCGTCGACGAGGACTTCGGCAAGCCCGCCAGGTTCCTGCACCCCATCAAGGGGCCCAAGTACGCCGCGCTGAGGCTGCACCCCTGCGTTACCGTCACCTTCGGTGGCCTGGAGACCGACCTCTCCGCCCGCGTCATGAGGCCCGACGGCAGCGTCATCCCGCACCTCTACGCCGCCGGCGAGGTCGCCGGCACCGGCATGTACGGCACACAGTATCCCACCTGCGGCACCTCCATCGGCGGGGCGCTCTTCTACGGCCGTATAGCCGGCCGCGTCGCCATGGATAAGAAGATGTTGTAAAGCAGCCCAAGTTGAATTGCGGCCGGGTATCCTGCCGCCCAGCCGCTTCAAAAAGCCCCTCCGGCCAAGCCGGAGGGGCAATTTTTATCTCTTTTCAGCTCTCATTTAACTCTATAGTGAAAGCGCGGCCGAACTCTATGGCGCTTATCGACTCGGGCGGCGCCGTGCGCCAGTATGCGTAGTAGCCGTCGAAGCTGCCGTCTGTTTCCCAGCTCATGCTGCTGTCGCGCACGCCGTAGGTGTGTCCGTCGGTGACGATGTAGACACGGTAGCTGCGTAAAAGCTCGAGCGCTTCGGGCTCGTCTACCCGGCCCGTCATGCGGAAGCCGACCGGGCTGAGCTCGAACTTCACGTCCTCTATAAGGTAGCCGCCGACGGCAATATCACTCGTGAAGCTCTTCTGTATGGCTGTGTCGTCAAGTTTGACGCTTATGTTCCAGTCGCCGGCGACAAACTTATTGTAGGAGCCGCGGACGTACATGGTGTAGCCCTCCAGCTCCTCCGGGGAAAGCTCAAAGACAAATTGCTGGCAGCCGTACATGTAATCCACCTCGGGCGAGATGAGGTCAACCGGCTGCAGGTTCCCGTCGAGAAAATAAGAATACTTCAGAGATTCCTCGTCGGCCTCCACAACCTCGCCTTCCTCGTTCTCGAGATAGACATATCTTATCGTGTACCAGTTTAGGTCGCCATGCGCGGAGAAGAGCAGCTGTACGGCCGTATTGCCGCCCACTGTGCCCACTGAGCCCAGCATGGCGGAGTCCATGCCCTCTATCTCCCGGCCCTTTGTAACCGGCAGCATACCGCCCGCGGCCACGTCAGGCCCGGAAGCCACAGCCTCGGGGTCGAGCTCGATGGGCAGGTCACGTATCACCGGCAGCTCTCCCAGAGCGGCGCTGTACCCGTCGGTGTAGTCGATTGACTCCAGAGCCAGCTCCAGCGTGTCGCCCTCGAACTCAGGGCTAAGCTCCAGATTGAGCTCGTAGGCGGCCAGCTGCCCCTCTTCATCAAAATAGACCTGATCCACACTGCGCGTATAGCAGCCACTGCCTTTTACCTTGATGTAGCAGTTCCCGTTTACGCGCCCGCGCCCATCCACGTCCTGTACAGTCACGTAGGCCAGCACCGTGTCGTCAAAGCGCTGCGCGCCGACAAGGGAAAATTCTATGCCGAAGTCGCTGACCGACTGCTCCACCGGCTCCATCACATCCGTGAAGCCGAGATCCCCAAGCACGCCGCCCAGCCAGTCGAGGCCGCCCAGCGCCGCCGCGCAGCCGGTTACCAGCAGCGCCGCGGCCGCTATCGCGATGGCTGCCGTGCGACGGCGCAGCTTCCCCCGCCGCGCAGCGAGCTTCTTGTTCACGCCGTCCAAAATCGCGGCGCCTTCCGCTCCGCTCTCCAGCGTCTCCAGCGCGCGGGAGATGAGCAGTTCGTCGTTGTCAAAGTTCATAACCGCCCTCCTTCTGCGCTTCCCTCAGGCTCTCCGCCAGGCGTTTTTTTGCGCGCTCGTAGCGCTTGCGCGCCGCATCCTCGCTCAACCCCAGCCGCTCGGCCAGCTCGGCGTAGCTGAGGCCGTCCTGTACGCGGCCCAGCACCAGGGCGCGGTCAACCGGCTTGAGCCCGGCCAGGGCGCGTATCACCGCCGGAGAGTAGCCCGTATCGTACCTGTCGCACACGCCCGTCTCCGCCTCTCCCAGCTCCTCGAGCGGGAGGTCCTTGCGCCGGCGCAGGCGGTCCATGCAGTTGTTGTAGGTTATCCTGTGCAGCCAGGCCCGCTCGCTGCGCCCGTCAAAGCTGCCCCTGTGTGTATAGGCGGAGACAAAGGCATCCTGAACCGCGTCCTCAGCCTCGTGCCAATCGCACAGCAGGGCCCAGGCCCGGGCAAAGAGCTCGCGGCCATAGAGCTCTACCGCCTTTTCCAGATTGAATCCGCTCATACACACCCCCGCTTCCGAAACCGGTTTCTACTATTATAACGTATCCGCGGCCAGCTTTGTGACAAAAAAATCGCGGCCGGAGCACCGGCCGCGAAATATTTTTTCAGTCGTCGATACCTATCATGACGCTCGTGGCCTTGATGACCGCGTAGGCCTCCTTGCCGACGGCGAGGCCGAGCTCCTTGATGGCGTTCATGCTTATCGTGGAGCTGACGACGTTGCCGCCGCCTATGTCTATCTTGACTATGCCGTTGACGGCGCCTTCCTGTATGTCTATGACGGTTCCCTTGAACTGATTGCGGGCGGAGAGCTTCATTTTATATACTTCCTTTCTATTTTATGTCTCGCAGCAGCAGCACGTTCGCCGGAGCGGTGCCGAGGCTGTAATCCTCGCTGACGCCCTGGGGCCGGAACTGCTTGGGGATGCGCCACCAGAGATCGGGCGCGTCCGGGTTTTGGTTTACATAACGAAAACAGATGATGTCCTCAAAGGGCTCCTCTATGGAGCCAAGGAGCTTGACGGGGTAGTTATTCTGCCGGCATGTGGGGCTGAAGTAGTGCGCGCGGATGCCGACGTGGGTGATGTCCTCCGCGACGGGCTTGGCGGCGGTGAGGCGTATGCCCCAGTCGAGGGCCTCGACCTCGTACTCGCCAACCTTCCTCGCGCGGGAGAAATTCTTGCAGCCGGTCATGGACGCGCCCGCGACGGTGCCCGGGTCGGCGAAGAGCTGCTTGGTGGGCTTGAGCATGTGGATGGAGCCGTTTTGCATGAGCGCTATGCTCGCGCAGAGGTCGTAGGCCTCGTCGCGCGAGTGCGTCACGGCCAGCGAAACGCCGCCGTAGTGCTCGAGCATGGCCTTCATCTCCACAAGCAGCTTCTCGCGCAGGTGCGTGTCCAGCGCCGAGAAGGGCTCGTCGAGCAGCAGGAGCTTCGGGCGGTTCACAAGTATGCGCGCGAGCGCCACGCGCTGCTGCTGCCCGCCGGAGAGCTGCGCGGGATAGTGGTCTTCAAGGCCGCCGAGCTGCATGAGCTCGAGGTATTCGGCGAGTTGCCGCTCGCGCTCGGCCCTGTCCTTTTCGTGCCGGAGGCCGCAGAGGATGTTCTGCCGCACGGTCATGTTGGGAAAGAGCGCGTAGTTCTGGAAGAGGTAGCCCACGCGCCGGGCCTGCGGCTTGAGGTTCACGCGCCTTTCGCTGTCGAAGAGCGTGACGCCGTCGAGCTCGATGCGGCCCGAATCCGGCTTTTCCACGCCCGCGATGCAGCGGAGCGTCATGCTCTTGCCGCAGCCGCTCGGGCCGAGGATGCCCATGACGCCGTTCTCGGCGGTGAAGCTCACGTCGAGCTTGAATTCGCCGAGGTCCTTTTTTATGTCAACCACAAGGCTCATCGGTGCGCGCCCCCCTTCTGCTTCTTCTCCAGGAGGTTCACGGTCAAAAGCACGACGGCGGAGATGGCTAGGTTTATGAGCACCCAGATCATGGCGCTGCGGTCGTCGCCCGTGCGCCAGTACTGGTAGACCGAGGTCGAGATGGTCGCCGTGCGGCCGGGCGTGTAGCCAATGAGCATGCTGGTCGCGCCGTATTCGCCCAGGGCCCGCGCGAAGGCGAGCACCGTTCCGGCGAGGATGCCCTGACGGCAGTAGGGCATGCGTATGCGCCAGAAGATGTAGCTGTTCGAGAGACCGAGGGTCTGCCCGGAGTAGGCGAGGGTCATGTCGAAGCTCTCAAACGCCCCGCGCGCCGTGCGGTACATGAGCGGGAAGGCCACAACCGCGGCGGTGATGATGCCGCCGTACCAGGTCATGACGAAGCGTATCCCGATACTGTCCAGCCACATGCCCACGGGCCGCTGCACGCCGAAAATCAGCAGCAGGAAATAGCCCACGACCGTGGGCGGCAGCACGAGCGGCAGCGTCAGCACGACGTCGAGCACGCCCTTTATTACGCGCGGCAGCTTCGCCACATAGTAGGCGCAGAAGATGCCGGCGAAGAACACTATGACGCTGCTTATCGCCGCGATGCGCAGCGAGTTTATGAGCGGATACCAGTCCACGCCCTCACCTCCTTCACTAAGCCGGGAGCGCCGCGCGCTCCCGGCCCATTGGGTTTATGCATCACGCGACGGGCGCGAAGCCGACGCCCTCGAACACGGCCATGGCCTCGGGCGTGCTGAGGTAGTCGAGGAAGGCCTGGGCGGCCTCGGGGTTCTCGCTGGTCTTGAGCACGGCGGCGGGGTAGATGACCTGGCCGCACATCTCGGCGGTGGCGTAGTCGACTATCTCGAGCTCCTCGCTGAAGGCGTCCGTGCAGTAGATGACGCCGCAGTCGACGCTGCCCTCCTTGATCTGGGTGGCGACCTCCTTGACGTTGGTGCCGTAGGTTATCTCGCCGGCGTTGGCGAGGGCGGTCTCGTCGAGCTCGTAGTAGGCGAGGATCTTCTGCGTGTACCGGCCGACGGGCACGTCGGAGTTGCCCATGCACATGAACACGTCGCCCGCGGCGAGCAGCTCGGCGAGCTGGTCGAAGCTCTCGATGCCCTTGGGGTTGCCGTCGGGCACGCAGAGCGTGACGCGGTTCTCCAGCAGGTCGAGACGGCTCTCGGCGAGCACGAAGTCAAGGCCCTCGGTGTTGACGGAGGGGTCGGCCTCGATGTCGAGCTGGTCCATCTGCTTCTGGCCCGCGGAGATGAAGATGTCGCAGGGCGCGCCCTCCTGGATCTGCGTCTTGAGCGTACCGGAGGAGTCGAAGTTGAACACCAGCGACACGTTCGGCGCGACCTCGGCGTACATGCCCTGGATCTCGGTCAGCGTCTCCTCCATGCTGGCGGCGGCGAAGACGACGAGCTCCACGGGTTCCCCGGCGGGCTCCGGCTCGCTGCTCACCGGCGCGGCGCTCTGCTCCGGCTCCTCGCTCGCCGGCGCGGGCTCCTCGCCGCCGCAGGCAGCAAGAACCAGAACCATAGCCAGAGCCATAAGCAGGGCCATGATTTTCTTCAGGTTTCTCATACGATTACCTTCCTTCCTTGCTTTTCGCAATGGGTTTATAGCAAAACACGGCTTTACGTGTCCTTGCTCGAAAGTAATTTCGAAATATTAAATTTTAAAATTCCGTGGCACTTTCTGCGGGCAGCGCCGGTCGCAGCGTACCCACGTTGGCCGCAGCCCCTCAGTCACGCCGCGTTGCAGCGCGACCGCTCCCCTTGCAGGGGAGCCGAGGGGCTTAGTTGTCACTTACGGCGTGGGTGCATCTGTTTCCCGCTACGCGCCCCAAAGTCAAGCAGCACATGCGCGTTTCTTTCGTGGTCTGGGACGCTTTCTTTAGGCAAGGCCAAAGAAAGCGTCCCGGTAATTAAATTAATTAAAATCAATAAATTCCTCATTTCCTCCCGCAGTCGCCGGCTGCGTTCCTCAGCATATCCAGCGCGTGCGGCAGGTCGTCCAGGAAAGCGTCCATGCTCTCGCGCACGGCCTTGGTGCTGCCGGGCAAGTTCACTATGAGCGTCTTGCCGCGTATGACGGCAGCACCGCGGGAGAACATGGCGCGGCGGGTGAACTGCATACTGTAGGCCCTTATGGCCTCGGCGATGCCGGGCGCTTCTCGCTCGGCGACCTCGCGGGTGGCCTCGGGCGTGACGTCGCGGGGCGTGAAGCCCGTGCCGCCGGTGGTGAGTATCAAATCCAGCTGCCGCTGGTCGCATAGCCTTATGAGCTGCGCCTTGAGCGGGCCCTTGCCGTCGGGCAGGAGCAGGGTCTCCACCACCTCGTAGCCGGAGCTTTCCAGCCGCTCCTTTATCGCGGGGCCGGAGGTGTCCACCCTCTCCCCCGCCGCGCCCTTGTCGCTCAGTGTTATGACCGCCGCCTGATAGGTCCGCGGCGTCGTGCGCTCGACTATGACCATCTCGTCGCCGTTTTTGATGACTCCGCCGGCGAGCACCCGGGCGAAGACGCCCTCGCGCGGCATGATGCAGTCGCCGACGGCCTTGAAGATGGCGCAGTGGCTGTGGCACTCCTTGCCTATCTGGGTCATCTCCAGCAGCACGTCGCCGCAGCGGAGCAGCGTGCCGACGGGCAGGGCGCGGAAGTCAAAGCCGCTCACGACCAGGTTCTCGCCGAAGTCGCCGTATACGACGTCCGCGCCCTTCGCGCGGAAGGCCTCTATCTTGTCGGCGGAGAGCAGGCTCACCTGCCGGTGCCAGTGCCCGGCGTGGGCGTCGTTCTCAATGCCCCAGTCCGGGATGAATTTGCCAGAGCCGACGTCGCGCTTTTGTACGCCCTTCTTCTCGCTTATACACACAGCCAGTACGGTTCCCATATATTCAACCTCCAATTTGTGACATAAGCCGGCTCTCCGTCATGTCCTGCGGACTGTCAAAGCAGTGCTGGCGCGGCTTGTTGAAGACGCATTTTTCGATTTCCCCGAGGATTTCCGCGTCCGCCGCGCCCGAGCGGAGCAGAGCGCGCAGATCCGCTCCCTCGTCGAAGCAGAGGCAGGGCTTCAGGAAGCCCCGGCTCGTGAGCCGGACGCGGTTGCAGCTCGAGCAGAAGCGGTGCGACACGGCGTCGATGAAGCCTATCGGGGCCTTCAGCGCCGCGGAGGCATAGTACTGCGCCGGGCCGGAGCCTATGCGCGCGTCCACCGCGTGCAGGTCGGGCCAGACGCGCTTCAATTCCGCGAGCGCCGCGTCGGGGTCATAGCCGCGCTCGAAGCGGCCCACGCCCATGGGCATTAGCTCGATGAAGCGCACGGGCACGCCCTCCTCCGCGAAGCGCGCGAGCTCCGTGACCGTCCCCGCCGTCTCGGCGAGCAGCACGGCGTTGAGCTTCACGGGCACGCCCAGCGAGCGCATGAGCGCAATGGACCCGCGCACCGCGTCCACCACGCCGTCGCTGCCCGTTATCTCACGCGCGAGGGCGGGGTCGGTGGTGTCGAGGCTTATATTGACGCTGTCGAGCCCCGCCTCCGCGAGGGCGGCGGCGTATTTTTCAAGCAGAGTGCCGTTGGTGGTCATGGAGACCTTCTTAACTCCCGGCAGGGCCTTGAGCGCGCGCACGAACCCCGCCGCGCCCTTTCGCGCCAGCGGCTCGCCGCCCGTGACTCGCACGTGCTCGACGCCGAGGCTGGTGAAGAGCCTCGTCAGGCGCAGGAACTCCTCGTAGCTGAGTATGTCCTCGTGCGCCACCATGTCGCAGCCGTCCGGCATACAGTATTTGCAGCGCAGATTGCAGCGGTCCGTTATGGAAAGGCGCAGGTAATTGATATTCCGTCCGAATTTATCCAGCATTGTCTTCCTCAAAGCGGAAATTCCCGCTCTTGCCTCCCTGCTTTTCGACGAGGTGGATGTCGCCGATGACCATGCGCTTGTCCACGGCCTTGCACATGTCGTAGACCGTCAGCAGCGCGACGGAGACGCCGGTCAGGGCCTCCATTTCCACGCCGGTCTTGCCCTCGCACTTGACCGTGCACTCGGCGCGCACCTCGCGCGTCTCGGGCAGGAGCTCCAGCCTTACCTTCACGCTCGTGAGCAGGAGCGTGTGGCAGAGGGGTATGAGCTCGGCGTTCTTCTTCGCGGCCATTATCCCGGCGACCTGGGCCACGCCGAGCACGTCGCCCTTCTTCATGCGCCCGGCCTGGACCAGGGCGAAGCACTCCTCGGAGTGGCTTATCCTCCCCTCCGCGACGGCGCGGCGCTGTGTGACGGCCTTTTCGCCGACGTCGACCATGAGGGCGTTGCCCTCGGCGTCTATGTGCGTGAAGCCCATCACTGCCACCTGCCGAAGCCGCAGTCCGGGAAATGGCAGACCGGGCAGTTGAGGCAGAGGCCGCCGTTTCCGAGGGAGGCTATCATCTCCGCCGTCACCGGCTCGTCCGCGAGCAGGAAGGGCAGGACGACGTCGAATACCGTCCGCTTGGCGTACATGACGCAGCCGGGCAGGCCCACGACGGGCCGGCCGTCTTTCATATAGCTCAGAAGGAACATCGCGCCCGGCAGCACCGGCGCGCCGTAGGAAACTATATCAGCGCCCGAGTTCTTGATGGCCAGCGGCGTCTTGTCGTCGGGGTCCACGCTCATGCCTCCGGTGCACAGCACCAGCTCGCAGCCCATGTCCAGCAGCTTGTTGATGCAGCCGGTGATGCGCTCATGCTCGTCGTTTGAAACCTCGTGGCCTATCATCTCGCAGCCGAATACGGCCATTTTTTCCTCAATTACGGGCGTGAAGGTGTCCTGTATGCGGCCGTAGAAGACCTCGTTGCCGGTGGTGACGACGCCGTATTTCTTCGCCTTGATCGGCTTGAGGCTCAGTATCGGCTCCTCTCCCGCGGCCTCCTTCGCGCGCTCCATGGCCTCCTTCTCTATGACCAGCGGGATAATCCGCGTGCCGCAGAGCTTGGCGCCGGCCCTGACGGCGACGCCGCCCGGGCGCGTGGCTATCATCATGCGGCCCAGGGAGTTCACCGCGCGCAGCCTCTCGCGGTTGACGAGGAAGAGCCCGTCGCGCTCCGCCCTGAGCTCTATCTTGCCCTCCTTCGGTTCGGAGGCGCTCATGCCCTCGCCCATGCAGATGTCGCGCAGTATCCCCGCGGCCTCGTCCTCGTGGTACATGCTCTCGTCGTTTTCCCAGACGTAGATGTTGTCCTTGCCCACGCTCAGCAGCACGGGGATGTCCTCGGGCTTAATGATATGCCCCTTGCGGAACACCGGCCCCTTTGTCACGCCGCGGATTATCTGGGTGATGTCGTGACAGAGCACCTGGCCCACGGCGTCCTCGGTTCGCATCAGCTTCATGTGTACTCCTCCAATCGCAAGACAGTTTTGTACATAAAAGCAAATACTTTTCTAAAATAACTCGCTTTTATTGTAACTCTTGCCCAGATAAAAATCAACAGATTTTTTTCTGAATTTAAAAGGCTAACTTGCGGGCAAAAACAGTAAAGACCGTCCAGATTCCGAACGGTCTTTACATATTTGTCAATTTTGACCTTTTGCTCACACGCTGCGCAGGAAACGCAGGAAAGCCTCCCGGCCCTCTGGCGTGCGCTTGTAGACGCCGGCGTGCTCAAGAACCCGGGCAAAGACGAGCCCGGTCTCCCTCTGGACAATCCCGAGGGCGTTTTCAGCCGTGATCTCATACTTGCCGCGGAAGCCCTCGGCCCAGTCGGCGTGCTTGGCGGCGAGCTCGTCCGCGCGCAGGTCGGCCCCGCTCACTAGGCCCCCGGCCACGGCGGCGAGCTCGGTTTTGAGCCGCGCGGGCAGCACTGCGAGGCCCATGACCTCGATGAGCCCGATGTTCTCCTTCTTGATATGGTGCAGCTCGGCGTGCGGGTGGTAGAGGCCCAGCGGGTGCTCCGGCGTGGTCAGGTTGTTGCGCAGCACCAGGTCGAGCTCAGGCACGCCCGAGCGCATACGCGCGATCGGCGTTATCGTGTTGTGGGGCACACCCTCCGTCTCGGCGTAGATTACCGCGCTCTCATCCGTGTAGGCGCGCCAGCTGCCGAGTATCCTGTCAGCCAGCTCGACGAGGCGGCCGCCGTCCGGGCAGGAGATGCGCACGACGCTCATCGGCCACTTGACTATGCCGGCCTTTACATCCTCAAAGCCCGGGAAGACGAAGGGCGTCTCGACCGGCGCGCTCTCCATGGCGAAGGTGTAGCGCCCGCCCTGGAAGTGGTCGTGGGCGAGGATGCTGCCGCCGACGATGGGCAGGTCGGCGTTGGAGCCGACAAAGTAGTGCGGAAACTGCCTGACGAAGTCGAGCAGCTTGGCGAAGCAGTCGCGGTCGATCCTCATGGGCGTGTGCTCGCGGTTGAGGCAGATGCAGTGCTCGTTGTAGTAGACATAGGGCGAGTACTGGAAATACCAGGGCTTGCCCGCGATGGTTATCGGGATAATCCTGTGGTTCTGCCGGGCGGGGTGGTTGACGCGGCCGGCGTAGCCCTCGTTCTCGGCGCAGAGCTGGCAGCGCGGGTAGTTGGAGTCCGGCAGGTTCCGCGCCGCGGCGATGGCCTTGGGGTCCTTCTCCGGCTTGGAGAGGTTTATCGTGATGTCGAGCTCGCCGTACTCGGTGTCGGTCTTCCACTGCAGGTCCCTGGCTATGCGGTCGCGGCGGATATAGTTGGTGTCCTGGCTGAAGGAGTAATACCAGTCCGTGGCCGCCTCAGGGCTCTCCTCATAGAGGGAGCTGAACTTTTCAATCACCTGTGCCGGGCGCGGCGTGAGCCGGCCCATGAGCTCGCTGTCCATGAGGTCGCGGTAGACGACTGAGTCCTCCGCGAGGACGCCGCGCGCACAGGCGTCGTCAAGCAGCGTATCGAGTACGGCGGCGAGGTCGGTTTCCCCCGTCCACCTGCCCGGGTCCTCCCAGCCGTCGAGCCCGAGTACGTCGAGTATGCTGTTGACGGCCCAGGTGTATTCGCATTCGGCAATGAGCCCGCGCCTGAGCGCGTAGGCGGCGAGCTTGGCTACAGCCGCGTTCACCTCAGCTGAATTTGGCATTATAAGTCCTCCGTTTCCAAAGCCCGGGCGAAGCAAGCGCCCGGGCAGTGGTTATTGAATTTACAGCTCGTACCAGCGAATCTCGTTGGCGGCCAGGTCCAGCTCAAAGGAGCTGCCGTCGCCGCGGTAGACGGTGGTGCTCTGCGGTTCGTAGGTGTTGTTGACCACGCAGTACTTGCCGTTCTTTGGATAGGCGTGGACCTCCGCATTGAAGTTCGAGCTGAACCAGGTTCTGAGCTGAGCCTCGCCGTGGCTGCTCCAGAGTATGGCGCGGTGCAGTATGCGGCTGTTGGCAAAGCTGTAGGGCAGGCCGGAGATATAGACCGCGCGGCCGGCGCCAAACCCGTTGACCGCCAGTTGTACCTCTTTATCTCGCTGCACGAGGATCTCCGCGCCGGGCAGGGCGTACATATTCTTCTTGCCCTCGCCGAAGTCGGGCTCGCCCTCGCAGTCGGCGAGGATGAAGTGGCCGGGGTGCTCATCCCAGTTATACTTGTCGTAGCCGAGAGTGAACCCAGTCTCCTTCTCCACGCCGAGCACCTGGGCGAGCTGGATATAGCGGCCCTGGTACTGGTGCCCCGAGGGCTCGCCGACGCCGATGAGGCCGCCGCCCTCATGGACGAAGCGCTTGACAGCGCTGGAGACCTCCGCGTCCCCCCACCAGACGCCGCCGGTGTGGGCGGTGTCGCCGTCGCCGACGTTGATGAGCACGTCCACATCCTCGAGGCAGCGCGGGTCGGCCTTGACCTCGTCAAAGCTCAGGAACCTCACGTCGAAGGGCGCACCGGAGAGCGCCTCTATTACGCCGGCGTAGGAGTAGTTCTGCTTCTGGTAGAGGGCGTGGTGCACCATGTGGCAGCCCCAGGAGCGGGCCCTGCCCCAGGAATTGAGCACGGCCACGGTCTTGAAGCAGAAGGGCGTGGTGCCGCGGATGTTCTCATAGAGCTCGCGGAACTCCTCGCAGACGCTCTGGACGTAGTCGATGAACTCGGGGAACTCGCAGGCGAGCTTGAGGTAGCCGCCGTAGCCAATACGGTCTATCGGCTTGCGCAGTATGGCGCGCCGTGCCGTGACCCAGTTCTCCTTCGCCTCGCGCACGGGGTCCCCGCCGGGGTGGAAGGTGTCGGGGAAGAAATAGGGCAGGAAGCGCCCCTCGGTATATCTTACGCCGGGGATGTCACTGATGAGGCGGAGAGTGGAGCCGTTGCCTACGCTGCCGACGACGGCGTCCAGGCCGATACCCTTGAACTCGTCCATATAGGGCTCGGTGCCTATCCAGTGGTCGCCGAGGAACATCATCGCCTCCTTGCCCAGCTCGTGGGTGATGTCCACCATCTCTTTGGCGAGGGCGGCCACCTCGCGGCGCTGGAAGGCCATGAAGTCCTTGTACTCCCGGCTCGGCACGCGGTACTGGTTGTTGTAGTAGCCCTGGTCGATGATGAACTCGGGGCGGAACTTATAGCCGGCCTCGCGCTCGAACTGCTCGAGTATATAGGGGCTGACGCTGGCCGAGTATCCGTACCAGTCGACGTACTTCTCGCGCTTCAGCTCGTCGAAGATAAGCGTGAACTGGTGGAAGAAGGTGGTGTAGCGTATCACGTCCACATATGGGTGCTCTGCTATGAAGCGGCGCAGGCGCTCCATGGTGAACTTGTGCGTCTTGGGCTGGCGCACGTCGAAGGTTATCTGGTGCTCGAAGTTGGTCCAGCCGTTGGTGACAGCGTTGTACATGTGCACCGGGTCCCATATCAGGTAGGCGAGGAAGCTGACGGAGGAGTCGTGGCTGCCGGCAGGCTCCTCGAATATGACAGAGCCAGTGCCCTCGTCCCAGAGCCAGGCGTCCGGCGGCAGGGGCACGTCCGTCGTGCGGGCCTATACCTCCCCCAAGCGCTTT
>CALWYR010000188.1 GCA_944385805.1 uncultured Oscillospiraceae bacterium | reverse complement strand
GCTGGAGCGAAGCAACCGCGGCGTGAAGCTGACCGAGGCGGGCGAATACCTGCTGGGGGAGGCCCTGCGCCTCTCCTCGCGCGCGGACGGCGCGCTGGAGCGGGCCCGGGAGCTGGAGCGGCGCGGGGCGCGCAGCGTGCGCGTGGGCTCGTCCTTCCTCAACCCGGCGCAGAAGCTGGTCGACCTCTGGAGCCGCGTGGGAACGGCGGACATCGGCGTGCACATCGTGCCCTACAGCGACGAGCGCGGGCGGATACTTGACGTCGTCGCCTCTCTGGGGAGGGAGCTGGACTTCATGTGCGGCGTCTTCGGCTCGCGGCTGATGTTCGAGCGGGCGGGCTTCCTGGAGCTGGGGCGGCTGGCGCTGTGCGTGGCCGTGCCGAAGGGGCACCGCCTCGCGGGCAGGGAGAGGCTGTCTCTCGCCGATTTGGCGGGGGAGAGGCTCATAATGTGCCGCCGCGGGGACGCGGAGCAGCTCGACGCGCCCCGCGCCGAGCTGGAGCGCAGCTGCCCCGGCCTGACTGTCGTGGACACGGACTTTTTCTACGACCTCGATACCTTCAACGAGGCCGCGCTCAGCGGCTCGCTCCTGCTGAGCTTTGAGATGTGGAGCGGCGTCCACCCGGCGCTGGTGACGCTGCCGCTGGACTGGGACTATACGGTGTCCTACGGCCTGCTGCACGCGCCGGACATCAGCGGCGCGCCGGCCGAATTCGCCGCGCGGCTGAGGGAGGCGCTGCGCGGGGCAGGGAAGAAATAAGGAAAAAAAGAGACCGCCGGCGGCGGTCTCTTTTTTGTGGTTTGCGTCAATCAGGCGCCGTAGTGCTCCTGCACGTAGGCCATGCCGGCCTCCAGGGCCTTGATGTTGCCCTCGAGGAAACGGGCCTTCTTCTCGCCGAGCTCAACGCGCATGGCCTCTATGATGGCCTCCTTGCTGATGACCTCGGGCTTCTTGGCGACGTAGGCGCCGAGGAAGACGACGTTGGGGCCCTTGAGGTTGCCGACCTGCTCGGCTATCTCGTTGCAGGGGACGTAGACGGCGTCGACATCGGTGCGGTCGGTCTTGATGTCGATGATGCTGCTGTTGACGAGCAGCAGGCCGCCCGGCTTGACGTCGCCCTGGGACTTGAGCAGGGGGGGCTTGTTCATCGCGAGGATGGTGTCCGCCTGAGCAATCAGCGGGCTCGCGACGGGCTTGTCGGAGACGACGACGGAGCAGTTAGCCGTGCCGCCGCGCATCTCGGGGCCATAGCTGGGCAGCCAGGAGACGTGCTTGCCGGTCTCCATGCCCGCCTCGGCGAGGAACTTGCCTATGAGCAGCATGCCCTGGCCGCCGAAGCCTGCAAATATACACTGTTCCTTCATACTGTTACTCGGCCCCCTTATCCTTGTAGACACCCAGCGGGTAGTACGGAATCATGTTCTCCTCGAGCCACTTCAGGGCCTCGACCGGGCTGAAGCCCCAGTTGGTCGGGCAGGTGGAGAGGATTTCGACGATGTTCAGGCCGTGGCCATCCATCTGGTACTGGAACGCCTTCTTGATAGCCTTCTTGGCCTTCATGATGTTGGCGGTGTTGTTTAGGGCGACACGCTCGGCGTAGTAGCAGTCGGGGATCTGGCTGAGCATCTCGCAGACCTTGATGGGAGCGCCGCTCCACTCTTCGCTGCGGCCGTAGGGGCTGGTGGTGGTCTTCTGGCCGATAAGCGTGGTGGGGGCCATCTGGCCGCCGGTCATGCCGTAGATGGCGTTGTTGATGAAGATGACGGTGAGCTTCTCGCCGCGGTGGGCGGCGTGGACTATCTCGTTCGTGCCGATGGAGGCCAGGTCGCCGTCGCCCTGATAGGTGAAGACGCAGGTCTCGGGGTGCACGCGCTTGATGCCCGTGGCGACGGCGGGGGCGCGGCCATGCGCGGCCTCGTACATGTCGCAGTTGAAGTAGTCATAGGCGAAAACGGCACAGCCGACAGGGGCGACGCCGATAACGTTGTCCTCCAGGCCGAGCTCCTCAATGGTCTCGGCGACCAGGCGATGCGCTATACCGTGGTTGCAGCCGGGGCAGTAGTGGAACACGGTATCGGTCAGCATCTTGGTCTTTTCAAATACTACGGCCATTACAGTACCTCCCTCATGCTGAGCAGCTTCTCTTTGATCTCCTCCGGCGTCGGCATCTGGCTGCCGTAGTGGCCGAAGAAGTCGACCGGTTTGTCGCCGTTTATGGCGAGCTTGACGTCCTCGAGCATCTGGCCGGCGTTGAGCTCGACGTCGAGCACGGCCTTGACGCCCGGCGCCATGGCCGCGTCATGCAGCTCCTTGTACGGGAAGGGCCAGAGGGTAATGGGACGGATCATGCCGATGTTGACGCCCTCCTCCTTCAGGTCGTCGATGGCGCTCTTGGCGATACGCGCGACGGTGCCGAAGGCGGTGACGATGATCTCGGCGTTCTCCATGTTGTAGGCCTCGAAGCGGACCTCGTTGGCCTCTATCTCACGATAGATGGCCTGCAGCTTCTCGTTGTGCTCGCTGAGGGCCTCGGTGGTGATGTACATGGAGTTGATGATGCTGCGGCCGGCGGGCTTGCTGAAGCCGTGGCCGTTGGCGGCCCAGGGCTTCTTCTCCAGGTCGACCTTGTACTCCTTCATCTCGGGGAGGACAACGGGCTCCATCATCTGGCAAATCATGCCGTCGGCGACGACCATGACGGGGCACTGGTACTTGTCGGCGGTGTCAAAGGCGACGCTCATGATGTCGATGCTCTCCTGGACGGAGGCGGGGGCGAAGACGACAAGGTGATAGTCGCCGTGGCCGCCGCCCTTGGTGGCCTGGAAGTAGTCGCCCTGGCCGGCCTGGATGCTGCCGAGGCCGGGGCCGCCGCGCATGACGTTCATGATGACGCAGGGCAGCTGGGCGCCGGCTATGTAGCTGATGCCCTCCTGTTTGAGGGAGACGCCGGGGGAAGAGGAGCTGGTGAGCACGCGCTCGCCGGTGCCGGCGGCGCCGTAGACCATGTTGATGGCGCCGACCTCGCTCTCGGCCTGCAGGAAGCAGCCGCCGATTTCGGGCATGCGCTCGGACATGTACTCGGGTATCTCAGTCTGCGGGGTTATCGGGTAGCCGAAGAAATAGCGGCAGCCGGCGCGGATGGCGGCCTCGGCTATGGCTTCGCTGCCCTTCATAAGAGTCAATGCCATATCAGTTCCTCCTCCTCAATCCTTCTCGATGCGGATGACCACATCGGGACACGTGCGGGCGCAGGACGCGCAGGCGATGCAGGCCGAGACGTCAGTCATCTCAGCCGGGTGATAGCCCTTGGCGTTCAGCTTGGTTTTGGAGAGCTGCAGGAGCTTCTTGGGGCAGGCGCGGACGCAGAGCCCGCAGCCCTTGCACAGCTCTTCATTGATGGTGAATTTAACCATGCTTCTACCTCGTTTCTATGATGTAGTTTACGGTTGCGCTGAGTTAAATGGGCCATCGCGGCGGAGGCTTTGCTCGCGGCGGGCTCAAAGGCCCTCGCGGGTAAAGGTCTCCCAGTCGCGGTGCATGTAGGTTTCAATCGGCATGGGAGCACCGACGAACCTGGGGTCGCGCTCCTCGGCCATGAACTCGGCGAGGAGGTCGGGGCGGCCGGAGGTGTAGAGCACCGGCACACCGCTGCGGCGGCTGGCTTCGGCTATTATCTCGTAGCCGTCGCGCAGGTCGTCCGCGCTCGCCATGCGGGCGAGGTTGGTGTTGTTGATGAAGCCGGTGACCTTCTGCCTCGAGTGGCGCTCCATACCCTCCATCAGGCTCAGGAGCTTGTCGGGCGTGCCGGCCATGGGCCGGCGGGTGTTGACCACGTTGAGGACCTTGAGGCTGCCCTCGGGCAGGGCGGCGAAGTCCTCGTGGTAGCGGCCAAGTGCCGTGGCGCCCGCGGGATCTCCGCCGACGTCGAATATGACGGTGTCCCAATCGAGGGCAAAGGCGCTGGCCACCTCGGCGGGCAGGGAGAGGGTTTCCACACTGGAATGGACGAAGTTCGGCGAGACCAAGCGGATTTCCTTCATCTTGATGAGGTTGCCCCGGTCCGTGAGCCGGAAATAGGTGTTGACCATGTCCAGGTCGAGCAGCTCGACCTTCTTGCCCTCATTTGCGGCCTGGAAGGCAAAGTTGAGCGCGAGCTCGGTCTTGCCGGAGCCGTAGTTGCCTATGAGAACTATGACCTCTTTCATAACTTCCTCCATTCACGCGGCCCGGAAAATTTGGGGGCGGGCCGCCCGCTGACTGCGGCTGAGGCCCGGCGGGACGCCCTCCCGCCCCGCCGGGGGCGCCATACGGCTCAGCCGTTGACGGCGCCGTTTTTCTCGCCGTACTGGTTGTCGTAGTTGTCCTGGATGCAGCGGACGATGTCGCTGAGGACGTCGCAGGTCGGGGTGGGTACGTTGAACTGCTTGCCGTAGTCGCTGATAGTGCCGGTGAGGGTGTCGACCTCGGTGCGCAGCTTCTTATAGAGCATATCCTGCGCCATGCTGGGATAGTAGTCGGAGATGTTGTCGATGATGTGCTGGTGGTCGACGCGGATGAACTCGTCGGGGTCAATGTGGACGCCCTTGAACTCGGCGACGGCGCAGCACTCACGGATGACGTTGTGGAAGAGCTTCTGGCCGTAGGGGTTGTTCTCCACGAAGCCAATCTTCAGGCGGGTGACGGCGCAGACGGTGTTGACGGTGCAGTTTACGATGACCTTCTTCCAGATGAAGGGCAGCACGTCCTCGCGGAACACGGCCTCGCAGCCGCCCTTGTTGAAGCAGTCCTCCATGTACTTGCCGGCGGCCTGGGTGAGCTCGTTGTTCTCGAGCGCGCCGAAGTTCATGATGACGCCCTCACTGGGGGTGGAGACGCAGCCGCCGGGGCCGTCGAGCGCGGTGCCGATGACGCCGGAGCCGACCATGCAGCGGGACGCGGGGTAGTACTTGAGCAGCTTGTCGTCGTTGCCGAGGCCGTTTATCAGGCTGACGAGGACGGTGTTGGGGCCGATGCAGTGCTTGGCGCCGACAATCGCGTTCTCGAGCTGGTTGGCCTTGGTCATGAAGATGACGATGTCCATGGTGTCGACCTCGTCGGCGCTGTAGGCGGTGTGGAAGCCGGTGAGGACGGTGGTCTTGTCGGGGTAGATGGTGAACTTCATGCCGTTGTCGCGAACGGCGTCCATGTGGGCCTTGTAGGGGTCGATGAGGGTCATGTCGGCCCCGCCGGCGCGGAGATAGCTTGCGAAGACGCTGCCAGCAGCGCCGGAACCCACCATTGCGATTTTCATACTTTTTCTTCCTCCTGTTTGCTTTTGTTTTACTTCTTCTCTTCCTGGGTTGATTGCTTACGCTATGAGTTTAACGTCGCCTCGCGGCGACGGAGAGAGCGGCTTCAGCCGTTTTCCATGCCGTACTGGTTATCATAGTTGGCCTGGATGCAGCGTATGAGGTCGGCGAGCACACTGTTGTAGGGCGTGGGCACGCCGAGGCGCTCGCCGTACATGGCGATGGCGCCGTTGAGGACGTCGACCTCGGTCTGGCGCTGCTTGAGCACGGCGTCCTGCGCCATGCTGGGGTAGTAGTCGCCGAGGTTTTGCCGCAGGTTGCCGATGTCGGCCTCTATGAGCGGCCATATATCGCCGACGCCGAGCGCCTTCGCCACCGCGCAGCCCTCGCGCCAGACGTTCATCAGGAGCTTCATGCCCCATTCGTTGTCCATGCAGAAGTGCAGCCTCAGCCTCGTGACGGCGCAGACGGCGTTGTAGCCGCTGTTTGTGACGGCCTTCTTCCAGAGCAGGACGCGCACGTCGTCCTCAAAGCTGGTGCGGCAGCCGCCGCGCTCGAAGCACTCGGCGAGGTATTTGCCGGCAGCGTCGGTCTCCGGGCTCTTTTCCACCGCGCCGAAGAACATCTGGATGCCGTCCTCGGGCTTGCTCACGCAGCAGCCGGGGCCGGCGAGCTCGGTGCCTATGACGCCCGCGCCGTACATGATGCGGGTCTTTGGCACGTATTTCGCGAGTATCTCGTCGTTTCCGATGCCGTTCTGAAGGCTGACGACGACGGTCTTATCGCCAACGCAGCGCATGACGCCGGGCATGACGCCGTCGGTCTGCGTGGCCTTGACCATGAGTATGACTATGTCCATGATTGGCAGCTCCGCGGCGTCGTCGGCGGTGTGGAAGCCGGGGAGGACACACTCCTCGCCCCTGCAGCGGAAGGTGAGGCCGTCGGCGGCGATCTTGTCCATGTGGGCCTTGTACTTGTCGACGAGGTACATGTCCGCGCCGCCGCGCCTGAGATAGGCGGCGAACACGCTGCCGGCGGCGCCGGAGCCAATCATAGCAATTTTCATACGGAATCTCCTTTTTTGCCCTTGTCGGGACTGCGCTTGAATATCGCGAAGGGGTCGCCCTTGTCGTCGCAGTAGGCGACAAAGTTGAGGCTGGCCCTGATGTGGTCGGCCATGGTCTGGCGCGCGAGGGCGGGTATGTGCAGCTTTATGGCCGAGACTATGGCCACATGCTGGTGCACCACCTGGCTGGACCAGGGGTTGGTGCCGCCGGGGTTTATGAACTTCGTCCAGCTGCCCTGGTACATCTTGAGGTTGGGCAGCAGCTCGTTGTAGCTGCGTATCAGGTATTTGTTGCCGCAGGAGTCGACAATGAGCTTGTGGAAGGGCATGTCCGTCTCCTTGAGGCGGATGCCGTCGAGCTTTGGCACGGCCTTTTTGAACTCGGTCGCGAGGCTGTCGAGCTGAGCTATCTGATCGGGGCTGGCCTTCTCGGCGCAAAGAGCCGCGGCCTCGCACTCGATGGCGGTGCGCGCGTCATAGAGGTCGATCATGTCGCGCATGTTCATGTCCGTGACGTAAAAGCCGCTTGAGTGGGGCCGCTGTTCGACGAAACCGATGGCCTGCAGCCGGTTGATAGCTTCAACCACGGGCGTGCGTGAAATACCCAGATCCGTCGCAATCTGGTTAATATTCAGTTTGGAGGCAGGCGGAACGTCCAGAACGACGATTTCATCATACAGTATCTGGGTGACAACGTCGCTCAGCTTGGCGAAGGGGTTATTTTCAAGATAGCTTTCGAGCTTTTCCCTGTTCATCCCAATCAAACCACCTGAGAAGCAATTTTGATGCACAAGACCGGATTTTGCACCCGGTCAACTTCTGTCTACGCTACTAATTTACCACAACTGCCCCTCTAAAATCAAGATGAATGCAAATTTTCTACAAATCACACAATACTGCCCTCAAAGAAATGCTTTTCTGAAAATCAAAGCCCCGCGCAAAAAACTTAGACAAGATTTTGACCAACATACCCGGAGAGGGCATAAAGCGGTGTGAAATTTCTGACAACTGCCCGATATGGGAGCAGTGCCGGGCCGCGCGGCGTTAATTGCACCTGAATAAGCGCAATTTTAACAGATTGTTAACAAACCTGCATACGAATTGCGACATCCGGTTTCTTAGATTATAATGCAAATCAGTTGCATATCGCAGCTATGAGAAGAGAGAGCAAATCAGAAATGGGAAGGAGAACCGAGTTACATGACTGAAAACCCCAATGAAAAATCGGCTGTGACCAAGGGTACGATGGCCGCCGGCTTCTCCGTCGCCTCCGTGTGGTTCGGCACCCACGTCGGCGCGGGCTTCGCAACCGGCAACCAGGTACTGCAGTATTACGTGGACTACGGCTGGACGGCCGTGCTTTTCCCCATACTGTCCATGGGCATACTGGCTTACGTCATCTACGTTATAATGAAGTTTGCCCGCCTGCGCGGCCTCGACAACTACGCGGACACCTTCCGCGAGCTGTGGAGCCCCTACCCCTGGCTGAGCATAACCTTTGAGATTTTCTACATAATCATAATCCTTGCGGCTGTCGCGGCGGCCATTTCCGGCGCGGCGGGCCTTATGGACGACTTCCTGAGCATAGAGACCGGCGGCAGCAGCGCGTCCCTTGTCAGCACGCTCATCGTCGCGGCCATACTCATTGTCCTGTGTCTCTTCGGCGTCAAGCTGATAATCGCCGCCTCCACGGTTCTCTCCGTCGGCATACTCATCACCGCCGGTATCCTGATAGTTGTCGGCATCACCCAGCGCCCCGACGCTGTGGCCGAGGCCTTCAGCCGCCCGCTGGTCGACACCGGCAAGGGCTTCTGGAACGGCGTCATCATCTACTGCGGCTTCCAGTGCGTCTCCATCCCGCCCATGATCGCGGCCGCCGTCACCCTCAACCAGAAGGGCGTCAAGAAGGCCGGCATCCTCGGCGGCATCATGAACGGCGGCATGCTGGCCCTCTCCGGCCTCATGCTCCTCGGCTGGTACCCCGACATCCAGGCCGCCGAGGCTACCACCTACCCCAACCTCTTCGTCTGCGAGCAGGTTGGCTGGGATTGGCTCGTGCTTGTCTACTCCGTGCTGCTGTTCTGCGCCTTCATTTCCACCTGCGTCACCCTGATATACACGATGATCCTGCGCGTGGACAAGAAGTTCTTCGTCAGGGCCAACATCCACGAGAAGATCCGCTTCGCCGTTATCGGCGTCGTGATGATCGCCATCTGCATGGGCATCAGCTTCGCCGGCCTCACCGCCATCATCAAGTACGCCTACGGCTACGACGGCTACCTGGCCCTCGTCGCGATTGTCATCCCGGTCATCGTCATCGGCAACAAGAAGAATAGGAAGTACGTCAAGGAGCACCCCGAGTGCCTCCAGAAGTACGGCAATTCCTGAGAGGACTGAGCTGATTGAGCAAGAGGCAGAAGTGGCTTATCATCATACTGTGTGAGGCGATTGCCATCGCGCTGATGACCGTCGTATGCCAGCTGCTCACCGGCCATGTCTTCGGCCCGGTGCCGCTGCTCGCGGTAGTGTTCATAATCTACGGCATCGGCCGCCTCTGGACGCGCTCTCCGTCCGGCGGCAGCGCGGAAAACTGAATCAACAACCCGCAAAGCCCGCCGCGTAAACGGCGGGCTTTCTTTACGTGAATTTAAGTTGAACTGCGCCGGAATACGTGTTACAATAATTAAGTTGCGAAATACTTCTTAATCAGGGGGAGAAGCATGAACGAGATACGCGATATAGCCCTCGCCCCGTCCGGCGAGACGAAGATAAACTGGGTGCGCCGCAACATGCCCGTCCTGCGCGGGATAGAGGCCGACTTTGCCCGGGAAAAGCCCTTCGCGGGCATGAAGATAGCCCTCTCCGTGCACCTGGAGGCCAAGACGGCCTACCTCTGCCGCGTGCTGGCGGCGGGCGGCGCGGAGATGTACGTCACCGGCTCCAACCCGCTCTCCACCCAGGACGACGTCGCCGCGGCCCTCGCCGCCGGCGGCATAG
>CALWYR010000187.1 GCA_944385805.1 uncultured Oscillospiraceae bacterium | reverse complement strand
GCTATGAGGCCCGTGCGTGGCGGGCGCTGACGCGCGCGGCTTAGCCTCCGCTCTCGAGGATGGAGAAGTGCATGTAGTCGGCGGTGGTGGTCCAGCCGGAGTAGTTGTTGTCGGCGTCGCCGCCGCCCCAGCCCCAGCCGTACTTTGCGAAGGCGCGCACGACGCTGCTGTCGGGCGTTATGCAGTAGGGGCTGTCGGAGTACTTGAAGCAGGTGCTGCCGACGATGGCCGTGTAGGGCTCGCTGGTGGTGTAGCACTGGTAGTTCTCCACCGGGTTTATGTCGATGGCGCAGCCCCAGGCGTGGCGCATGGTGTCGGTGAAGCGCGCGCCGCCGAGCGCGTGTATGGGGAACTGCTCGGGGTCGTTGTATATCTCCTCAAAGATGGCGACGACCTCGTCGGCGACGGCCTTGTTGACCTGCAGGTTCCAGGTGCGGGTGTACTTGGCGCCGGAGGAGTCGATGTCCCAGGTGCGCACCTGCACGGTGACGATGTAGTCGGCGAGGTTGGCCTCGCTGCCGGTGAAATAGCTCTTGCTGGCGTCGCCGAACAGGATCTGGCGCCCCTCGGCGGAGACGTTGCCCCAGGCGTCGATGTAATTGCGGCTCTGCCAGGCAAAAGAGCTCTGAGGGTCGAGAGTGACGGTGGTGTCGCCGCCGCTGGGCTCCTCAACCACGCCAACGTTCTCGACCGCGAGCCTCTCGGCGGGCCAGCCGGCGCGCACGACTATCGCCGCGGCCTGGGCCCTGGTGAGGGTGCTCTCTCCGTGGAAGGCACCGTCGTCATAGCCGTTGAGTATGCCCTTGCCGTAGGACTGCAGCACGCCCTCGACGTACTTGCCGGCGATGGAGGCGTAGTCGGAGATGCGCGCTTCGGGCGAGTCGAGGCTGACCGGGTTCTCGTTATAGACGTTGCTGGTGAGGTTATTAATCATCACGCTCATCTCATAGCGCGTGATGGGCCTGTTGAGCGAGGCGGCGCTGCCGTCGATGTCGAGGCCCCAGAGGACGCCGTTGTCGTTGACGACCTGCCAGTAGGGCCAGGCCCAGTGGCTGCTGGTGTCCATGCTGCGCGGGGCCAGCTCGCCTATCATGCACAGCAGCTTGATGAACTCGCCGCACAGCAGCGGGTCGTCCGGGCAGTAGCTCGTAGCGGATTTGCCGTTGATTATGCCCCAGCTGGCGCAGAGCTTGACGTAGTCCGCGTACCAGGCGTCGTCGGGCACGTCGGTGAAGTTGACGCTGTAGGGCCCCATGGGCGCGGATACCGAGTCCGCGTAGACCGGCGCCGCCGCGCAGAGCAGGCATATGGCCAGGGCCAGCGCGGCCAGACGCACCGAGAGCTTCTTTCTCATAGCTTTTCCCACTTCCTTCTCAGTATCAGTAGTTGAACGTGTGCGGCATCAGCTCGCGCAGCTTGTAGCTCACGTAGCGGCCGCCCGCCTTGGCGCAGAGCACCTCCATGTCGGTGGAGAACTCGGCCAGGAACTGCCTGCACGCGCCGCAGGGCATGCAGTAGCCCTGCCCTTCGCCCCATATCGCGATGCGCCTAAAGTCGCGGTGGCCCTCGCTGACAGCCTTGCAGGCGGCGGTGCGCTCGGCGCAGATTGTGCTGCCCAGCGCGGCGTTCTCCACGTTGCAGCCGGTGAAAACCGTGCCGTCTGCGCACTCCAGCGCCGCGCCCACGGGAAAACGCGAGTACGGCACGTAGGCGAACTTGGCCGCCCCTGCGGCGATGTCCATGAGCTCTCTGTCTGTCATTGTTTAGCCCTCCTCATCAGAAAATCTTACGTTCCAGTCCGTTATCGTCATGAAGATGTCGCTGGAAGACACCTCCATGCCGGTTATGACGTTGCGGTGGGTAATTACCTCCTGCTGCTCAAAGCATATCGGCACGATGGGCGCGTTGCTCAGTATGTAGCGGAGCATGTCCGCGCAGCGCGTGCTGCGCTCTATGCTGCTGGAAGCCAGGTAGGCGTTGATATAGTCCGCGTAGTTTTCGTCCTCAATGCCGCCGTAGTTGAGCGAGCCCTCAACCGAGAGCAGGTCGGTGAGGTCGAAGTCCGCGCCCAGCTTTACCTCGGCATAGTACATGTCATAGCTTATGTCGGGCTCGCCGTCGCCGTCAATATCGTCCCCGCGCAGCGCGGAGAGGTAGTCGTTCCAGCTCAGCTCGCGCACGTTCACCTGAACGCCGAGCGCGCCCAGGTCCTCGGCGAGCTTCTTGCAGACGTCGCCCTTGCCGGAGCTCTGGGAGCAGACGATGATGTCAATGGCGGCGTCGTGCATGACCGAGTAGCTCACATACTCGAGCTTGCCGTCGTTGTCCATGTCGCTGAGGCCGGCGTTGGTCAGCATCAGGCCGCAGGTGGCGAGGTCGTAGTCGTACTGCGAGGCGATGGACTCGTCATAGAGCGGGCTGTGGGGCGAGATTGGCAGCACGCTGGCCACGGCGCCGCCCTGCAGCAGCTCCTCGGCGGCGTAGTCGCGGTCGACTGCGAGGGCGATAGCGCAGCGCACGGTGGGGTTTGCGAGCAGCTCGTCGCTCATGTTGAAGCCGAGGTAGTGCATGTTGGTCGTGGTGTACCAGCGCCGCTCGGTGTTGCCGCCGTAGCCCAGGTTTGCCTTGGAGCTGGGGTCGTTGATGACGAGATCTATATAGCTGTCCTCAAAGGCGGTGATGATGTTCTCGGTGCCGACGTACTCCTTGAAATATATCCGCTCTATCGGCACGCTCGCGCCGTAGCCGCCAAAGGCCTGAACATAGTCCGCGCCCTCCACGTACATGTAGGGTCCGCTGCCCGCGGGCAGAGGCTCGCCGCCGGAGCCGTTTTTGATCACAGGTATGGTGAGAAGATAATTGAAGAGCGTGTTGGCCCGGGCCGTTGTGACGACGAAGGTGCTGTCGCTGCTCGCGCCCACGCCCCAGACGTCGAAGCGGCCGGAGTAGCGGCTGGTGCGCAGCGCCTGCTGTATGGAATAGGCGACGTCGTAGGCGGTCATGGTGCTGCCGTCGTGCATGGGGATGCCCTCGTTGATGGTGAAGGTCCACTGTATGCCGTTGGAGGACATGCTGTACTCCTTGATGATGCGGCTTGTGAGGTTGTAGTCGTCGTCCAGCTCGTAAATGTTCTCAAATACCAGCTGGCTGATGAGCAGGTTGTTCAAATCGTTGGTGGCATAGGGGTTGAGGCTCTGGCTGCTCGTGTAGTTGAGCGTGAAGACCTCGTCGGCGGCGTCGCCAATGCCGAGCTCCTCGCCGGGCAGGGCTCCGGCCGTCTCCTCCGGCGCGGGCAGCTCCTCAGCCTCACTGCCGCAGGCGCTCAGGGCAAGCAGCGCCAGGGCGAGCAGGAATGCCATGCAGCGTTTTTTCAATATGTTACCTCCTTAGAGCACTATCAGCGCGCACTGGCTGCCGCGCCTGAGCCCGCTCCTCGCGGTGTAGCGGTGCGACCAGTACTTGTCGTGGCAGCTCACGGTGCACTCCGTGCTGAGGGCGATGCAGCCGCGCCTGAGCCCGAGCTGCTCGAGCCGGCAGCGCAGCGCGCCGCGCAGGTCGACATTGTACTTGCCGGGACGCTCGCCGGTGTAAATGAACTCCTCCGCCTCGCGGCCCAGCCAGGCGCGCAGCGCGTCGGGCACGTCGCCGTCCGTCTCAAAGCTGCCAGCGCCTATAGCCGGGCCCAGCGCGGCGTGGATGGCCTCCGGCTCGCAGCCGAGCGACAGCATCAGCTCCACCGCCCTGCCGGCGATGTCCGCCACAGAGCTGCGCCAGCCGCAGTGGACGGCGGCCGCAGCGCGGTTCTTTTCGTCCCAGAGCAGCATGGGCACGCAGTCCGCCGTGAAGCAAAAGAGCGCTAACCCCCGCTCGGCGGTGACGAGCCCGTCGCAGTCGTTATGCGAGGGCGTCTCCGGCGCGGCGGCGTCCGCCGCCGTCACCAGGCGCACGGCGCTGCCATGCACCTGCCTGGTGTAGGCGGCGCGCTCCACGTCCACGCCCAGGGCCGCGCCCAGCAGGCGGTAGTTGGCCGAGACGTTCGCGTCCGGGTCCCCCCTGCCGAAACCGAGGTTGAGGCTCGCGAAGTCGCCCTCGGACACGCCGCCATAGCGGGTGGTGAAGGCGTGTTTGGCGCCGATTGTGGAGGCGGTCATATAAATCAGATTCCCGCTCCGTTTTTCAGTAAATACAGCAGCTTTCATAGTCATTAAGGTAAAAATCCAATTGGTTGTAAACCCGCGCCCACAGACGCGGGAGCCTTCGTTCCCGGCAAAGAGCGGCAAGCGTTAGTTTCCGCCCAAAAGCCTTCCTCCAACCACCAGACGCAGGATTTTTCGTTCCTGGCAAAGCGCGGCAAGCGCAGCTGTATTAAGATACAGCAAGCGCGCCTCGCGCAGCCAGGGGCGAAAAAGCCTTCCGCCAACCTCCAGACGCAGGATTTTTCGTTCAGGGCGAAGTGCGGCGAAGGAAGCTGTATTAAGATACAGCGACTGAGCCTCGCGCAACCAGGGACGAAAAAGCCTTCCGCCAAGCTCCAGACGCAGGATTTTTCGTTCAGGGCGAAGTGCGGCGAAGGAAGCTGTATTAAGATACAGCGACTGAGCCTCACGATGCCCTGGGCGAAAAAGCCAAGTCTGATTAGTTGTTGCGGCCGCAGCAGTCCTTATACTTCATCGGCAGCCCGTTGGGCCGCAGCTTGCCGCAGGGGCAGGGGTCGTTGCGGCCGGGCTTCTTGACCTTTTTGATGGGCTGGCGCTTCTGGGGCTCGCCGCCGACGTTGGCGGCCTGTTGGGTCGCCACGCTCTTGCGCTCGATGGGCTGCTGGGTGGTCACGCGGACGATGTAGAGGCGGCGCACGGTCTCCTCGCGGATGCCGCGGATCATGGCCTCGAACATCTCAAAGCCCTCGTTCTTGTATGCGTCTATGGGCTTCGTATTGCCGTAGCCGCGCAGGCCGATGCCGCGGCGCAGCTCGGTCATGGCGTCAAGGTGGTCCATCCAGTACTCGTCAACCACGCGAAGCATTACGACGCGCTCGACCTCGCGCATGAGCGGGGCGCCGTTGGGCATGAGGCCGAGCGAGGCCTCTTTCCTTGCATAGACGTCAAAGGCCCGCTCGAGCACGCGCTCGGTGAGCTTTTCGGCCGTGAGCGCGGGGACGTCCTCCGGCCTTATGCGCAGCTCTCCCGGGACGAGGAAGAGCCGCTCAAAGGGGGCGAGAATATCGTTCACCGCGCGCATATCCGCCGGGTGCTCCTGGGCGAAGCCGTCTTCAATCGTGCTGGAGACAAACTCCTCTATCATCTTGCGGATGCTCGCGTGCAGGTCCTCGCCGTCCAGCACCTTTCGGCGCTCGGCGTAGATGACGTTGCGCTGCACGTTCATGACGTCGTCGTACTCAAGGACGTTCTTACGGGTCTGGAAGTTGCGGCTCTCAACGGTGCGCTGGGCCTGCTCTATGCGCCCGGTGAGCACCTTCTGGTCGAGGGGCGTGTCCTCGTCGAGCTTGAGCGTCTCCATCATGCCGGAGATGCGCTCGCCGCCGAAGAGGCGCAGAAGGTCGTCCGACAGCGCGAGGAAGAAACGGCTCTCGCCCGGGTCGCCCTGGCGGCCGGCGCGTCCGCGCAGCTGGTTGTCGATACGGCGCGACTCGTGCCGCTCGGTGCCGAGGATGAAGAGGCCGCCGGCGGCCTTGACCTGCTCGGCCTCGGCGTCAGTCACCTTCTTGTGCTCAGCCATGCGCTCGGCGAAGAGGGCGCGCGCGGCGAGAACATCTTCGTTATCCGTGTCAGCGTAGCCGGTGGCCTCGGCTATGACGCCGTCGTCATAGCCGGCCTTTTTGAGGTCGTTGCGCGCGAGGTACTCGGCGTTGCCGCCGAGCATGATGTCCGTGCCGCGGCCGGCCATGTTGGTGGCGATGGTGACGGCGCCGAGCTTGCCGGCCTGTGCGACTATCTCCGCCTCGCGCTCGTGCTGCTTGGCGTTGAGGACGTTGTGTTGTATGCCCTCGCGCTTGAGGAGCTTGGAGAGGTATTCGCTCTTTTCAATGCTTATCGTGCCCACCAGTACGGGCTGGCCCTTGGCGTGGCACTCGGCTATCTGGCGGATGATCGCGCGGTCCTTGCCCGCCTCGTTCTTATAGACGACGTCGGGCCAGTCCTTGCGGATGACGGGCTTGTTCGTCGGTATCTCAACTATGTCGAGCTCGTAGATGGCCTGGAACTCCTCGGCCTCGGTGAGGGCCGTGCCGGTCATGCCGGAGAGCTTGCCGTAGAGGCGGAAGAAGTTCTGGAAGGTTATGGTCGCGAGCGTGCGGTTCTCGCGCTGGACGTCGACATGCTCCTTGGCCTCGATGGCCTGGTGCAGGCCCTCGGAGTAGCGGCGGCCCAGCATGAGTCGGCCGGTAAACTCGTCGACAATAATCACCTCGCCGTCCTTGACGACGTAGTCTATGTCCCGCTTCATCACGCCGTGGGCCTTAAGGGCCTGGTTGATATGGTGGGAGAGCGTGGAGTTTTCTATGTCCGCGAGGTTTTCAAGGTTGAAGAAGCGCTCGGCCTTTTCCGTGCCGCGGGCGGTGAGGGTCGCGGTCTTGGCCTTCTCGTCGACGATGTAGTCGGCGTCGAGGCTCTCGTCCTCCTCCGCCTTGTCGTCGGTGGAGGCCACGACCATGCGCTTGAGCGTGCGCACGAAGTCGTCCGCGCGGCGGTACATGTCCGTGCTCTCGTCGCCGCGGCCGGAGATAATGAGCGGGGTGCGCGCCTCGTCTATCAGTATGGAGTCGACCTCGTCGACAATCGCGAAGGCGTGGCCGCGCTGCACCATCTGCTGCTTGTAGATGGCCA
>CALWYR010000186.1 GCA_944385805.1 uncultured Oscillospiraceae bacterium | reverse complement strand
GTCGATGTCTATGACGACGTCGAGCTTTATCTGGTGCTTCGTCTGGTTAATCCCCGCGGCGGCGAGCTCGTTTTTGAAGTCGACGTGCGAGCTCGAGAGCATGGTGATGTCGACGGGTATCTCCGGCCCCTTGCCCAAAAGGAGGCTGGAGCCGAGGATGTTGCCTATGGGTATGGCGAGCGAGAGCTGCCCGCCGTCGGCGGCGTGGACGATGTCGCTTAAAAGCTCGCTGCTCATGGCGTTTATGCGCGCCATATTGGCCCGCACCGCGGTGACGCGGCCGTCCGGCGAATAGTCGAGCTCGACGAAGTAGTCGTAGCCGTAGTCCTCCGCTCCCAGCTTGCGCGCGACGGTGTCGTTTATGCAGAGCGTCATAAGGTCGGCCGCGTCCGAGAGCACCATCTGGCAGCTCAGCTCGCGCAGGTACATGACGCTGCGCACCGTGACGAAGCCGAAAAGCGCCGAAATCGCAAGCAGCAGTACACAGAGCTTCCTTTTCCGGCTGATATGCGGCAGGTGCAGATCCAAATACACCGGCCTGCGGCCTGGTCTGGGCATGGCTATCCCTCCCCAGGCTATGTATATTACGCCTCTTTGTCCAACATTTCCGCAATAGCGTTCATGACGCCCAGCTTGCCGCTCTCATAGGTGAGCCCGCCCTGCAAAAACGCCATGTAGGGCTCGCGCATGGGCCCGTCGCAGCTCAGCTCGATGGAGCTGCCCTGGATGAAGGCTCCGGCGGCCATGATGACCTCGTCGTTGTAGCCCGGCATGGGCCAGGGCTCGGGGGTGACGTAGCTGTCTACGGGCGAGCCGGACTGGATGCCCCTGCAGAATCGCCTGAGGTTCTCCGGCGTGCGCAGGGTGACGGTCTGGATGATGTCGCTGCGCGGCTCGAGCGGGCCGGGCGCGGTCTCGTAGCCCAGCTTTTCGAGCATGGCGGCGCAGAGCACGGCGGTCTTGAGCGCCTGGGCGGCGGTGTGCGGCGCGAGGAAGAGTCCCTGGAAGAGCGCGCGGTTGTTGCCCAGCGTACAGCCGCACTCGCCGCCGATGCCGGGCACGGTGAGGCGGTTGGCCGCCCGGTCGACGAGCTCAGCCCGGCCGGCTATGTAGCCGCCCGTGGGCGCGAGGCCGCCGCCGGGGTTCTTGATGAGCGAGCCGGCTATGAGGTCGGCGCCCACCATGGTCGGCTCGCGAGTGTCCAGAAATTCGCCGTAGCAGTTGTCCACCACGCAGACGCTCTCCGGCGAGGCGCTCTTGACCGTGCGCACTATCCCGGCTATCTCGTCGAGCGTGAGCGCCTTGCGCGAGGCGTAGCCGCGCGAGCGCTGGATGAGCACGCACTCGGGGCGCATACCCTCGCAGGCGCGGCGGATGCTCTCGTAATCCGGGCCTCCGCCGGCGGTATCCACCTGGCAGTAGTTGACGCCGTAGAACCTGAGCGAGCCGTATTCGTCGCCGTCTATGCCAATGGCGGTGCGCAGCGTGTCGTATGGCGCGCCCATCACGCTCATGAGCGTGTCGCCGGGGCGCAGCGCGGCGAAGAGCGCGCTGGCTATGGCGTGGGTGCCGTTGACAAAATTAATCCGCACCAGCGCCTTCTCCGCGCCGAAGACGCGCGCCCAGACCTTCTCCAGCGTCTCGCGCCCCAGGTCGTCGTAGCCGTAGCCGGTGGTGCCGGCAAAGCAGGCCTCGCTTACGCGGAACTCCTGGAAGGCGTCGATAACGCGCATGGTGTTCTCCTCGCTGACGGCGTCTATCTCCGCGAAGCGGCCTATCAGCAGCGCCTCGCACTCGCGGGCGAGCGCCCTCACGGACTGTGGGATCTCACTTGCTCTCATTGCCCTCAAACTCCATTACTATCTTTCTGAAGGTGTCGCCGCGCTCGGCGAAGTTCTTAAAGCGGTCAAAGCTGGAGCAGGCCGGGCTCAGCAGCACCACGTCGCCGGGCACGGCGCGCTCGCGCGCCTCGCAGACGGCGGTCCTGAGGTCCGGCGCCATGTATATGGGCAGGCGCGAGGGGTCGTAGAAGACGCTGCGCCTCACCGCGGCGGCGATGGCCTCGGCGGTGTCGCCGGTGAGGTAGAGCGCCTTGACGCGCTCGGCTATCTCGTCGGCCAGCCTGTCAAAGGAGACGTGCTTGTCGTGCCCGCCGGCTATCAGCACCGGCTTTGTGCGCATGGCGCGCAGGCCGGCTATCGTGCGCGTGGGACTGGTGGCGATGGAGTCGTTGATATAGGCGACGCCGTCCACCTTGCGGATGAGCTCCAGGCGATGGCGCACGCCGCCGTAGCTGCGCGCGACTGCGCGGCACATCTCCGGCGAAACGAGCCCCTCGACGGCGGCGAAGGCGGCCATGTAGTTTTCCACGTTGTGCTCGCCGGGCAGCAGTATCTCGCTCTCCGGGATTATCGGCTCCACCTCCCAGCCGCGGGCGTAGTATATCATGCCGTCGCGGCTGAAGACGCCGTCCTGCACCGTCTCGCGGCGCGAGAACCAGAGCACGCGGCTTTGCGCCTCCTCGCCGAAGCGGGCGGTGATGCCGTTGTCGCGGTTGACAACCAGCACGTCGCCGGGGCGCTGGTTTGAGAAAATGCGGCGCTTGGCCTCGATGTAATCCTCGTAGTTAGGGTGCTTGTCAAGGTGGTTTGGCGACACGTTCGTCACCACGGCCACGTCGGGACGGATGCCGATGCTGTGCAGCTGGAAGCTGGAGAGCTCGAGCACGGCCACGTCCGTGGGCAGTATGTCCGGTATCTCGCAGAGCAGCGGCTTGCCGATATTGCCGCCCAGGTGGACGCGCACTCCGGCAGCCCTGAGCAGCTCGGCGATGATGGAGCTGGTGGTGGTCTTGCCGTCGGAGCCGGTAATGCCTATCGTGCGGCAGGGGCAGAGCCGGAAGAAGGCCTCCATCTCGCTCGTCACCAGCGCGCCGTGCGCGGCGGCCTCGACAAGGTGCTTATCCGTGGGCAGCAGGCCCGGCGTGCGGAAGATGACGTCGTAGCCCGAGAGCTCGTCTAGATAGCCGGGGCCGAGGCGCAGCTCCGCGCCCCGGGTGGAGAGTATCTCCGCCTCGTCTGCGAGGGCGTCCTCGCCGCGCATGTCGCAGACCGTAATGGGCAGGCCGTTATCCAAGAGCAGATCTATTAGCGGCGTGTTGCTCACGCCGATGCCGACGACCGCCACGCGCTTCGAGCGCAGCGAGTCGACGTATTCCTGAAGAGTCATGCTATCACTCCTTAATAAATGCCGTCT
>CALWYR010000185.1 GCA_944385805.1 uncultured Oscillospiraceae bacterium | reverse complement strand
AAGCTCAGGTTGAAGACTTCGGGCTCCGGAGTTGGGGTCGGTTCCGGCGTGGCTGAGGGAGTCTCGGTCACGTCCGGCGGCACGCTCTGCGCCGGACCCTCACTGGGCGGCGCCGTGACCTGCGCCTGCGCGTCCGGGGCGTGCAGGCTGCCGGAGAAGAGCATCAGCACCAGCGCAAGCGCTATGGCGATGGTGGAAAAGGCCGCTTTTTTGATGTTACTCGCCTGCTTTCATTGCCAGGTATGCGTTGATGAAGCCGTCGATATCGCCGTCCATGACGGCGTTGATGTTGCCGTTTTCAAAGCCGGTGCGCGCGTCCTTTGCGAGCGTATAGGGCATAAAGACGTAGGAGCGGATGGCGCTGCCGAAGTCTATCTTCATCTGCACGCCCTTGATGTCGCTTATCTTCTCGAGGTGCTCGCGCTCCTTTATCTCGGCCAGCTTGGCGCGGAGCATGTCCTTGCAGTTCTCGAGGTTCTGGAAGTGGCTGCGCTCGACCTGGCTGCTGACCACGATGCCGGTGGGGATGTGCGTAAGCCTGACGGCGCTGGAGGTCTTGTTGACCTTCTGGCCGCCCGCTCCGGAGGAGCGGAAGACGTCCATCTTGATGTCCTCGTCGCGCAGCTCTATCTCGCCCGTGTCCGTAATCTCGGGCATGACCTCGACGGCGGAGAAGCTGGTCTGCCGCCTGCCGGAGGCGTCGAAGGGGGAGATGCGCACCAGGCGGTGTACGCCGTGCTCGCTCTTGAGGTAGCCGTAGGCGTTCTCGCCCTCTATCTTGATGCTGGCGGACTTGATGCCCGCCTCCTCGCCGTCCTGCCAGTCGAGCAGGGTGTAGGTGTAGCCGTGGCGCTCGGCCCAGCGGGTGTACATGCGGTAGAGCATCTGCGCCCAGTCCTGCGCCTCGGTGCCGCCCGCGCCGGGGTGTATCGTGAGTATCGCGTTGTTGGCGTCGTACTCGCCGGAGAGCAGGGTAGACAGGCGCATGGACTCCAGCGTGGAGGAGAAGTCCTCAAAGCCGCTCTTGAGCTCATCGAGCATACTCTCGTCGTTTTCCTCTATCGCCATCTCGCATATCGTCATGAGGTCGTCCCACTGGGCGCAGAGCTTCTCGTAGCGGGCGACCTTGTTCTGCAGCTGCTTGAGGCGCTTTTGCACCTTCTGTGAGTTGGCGACGTCGTTCCAGAAGCCGTCCTTCGCGCTCTCCGCCTCCAGCGAGGTTATCTCCGAGCGCGCGTCGTCGAGCTTGAGCGCGCGGCCCAGGCCCTCCAGCCCCGGCTTCGCGGCGTTGAGCCGGCCCTTGTAATCGTCAAATTCTATCATCGACATAGCTTTTATCACTCTCTAGCAAAAATTTCAGCCATAATATTATATACAAATACCCGCCGCTTGTAAATACTTGTTTTTACCGGCCCAATGCCGCCCCGGCGGGACGGCGCTTCCCCTTCCGGAGAGCCGGAGGGGCGCTTCCTTTTGGCAAGGCAAAAGGAAGCGCCCCTCAGATATAGATGAAGCTCAAGGGCGGGCTGAAGGAGCCGCCCACGGCGTGGGCTGTCAGTCGAACACCACCCGCCAGTTCTCATCCCCGGCGGCGGCAAAGCACATTTTAACCTGTTCGGCGCTGTTCTTGCCCTCGCTGAGCGGCGGCAGGGCGTCCTCGGCGAACCAGCCGGAGGCGGTCGTCTCTATGTTGGGCTCGAACTGCCCGCCGAGCGCGGTGCAGAGGACGAAGACCTTGCATATACTGTGCGCGTTGAGCGGGCGGTTGTGCTTCGCGTGGTCGAGCAGGGCGATTATCCTCTCTGGCCGCGCCTCCAGCCCGGCCTCCTCGCGCACCTCCTTGACGGCGTTCTCGCCCACGGAGAGGCCCACGTCCGCCCAGCCGCCGGGCAGCGACCAGAGCCCGTCGTTCTCGCGCACCAGCAGTATGCGGCCCTCGCGGAAGATGGCCGCGCGCGTCTCCAGCTTGGGCGTCTGATAGCCGCTCTCGTCGCAGAAGAGGCCGCGCACCTTCTCCACGGGCAGGTCGGTCTGGTGCGCCATCATCTCGGCGGATATCTCCCGCACGCGCTCAAAGCGCTCGCGGTCATATACGTCGCGGCTGTACCACAGTCCGGCCTGGGCGAGGCTCTGCAGCTCGACCGCCCACTTCAGCCATGGGGCGATGCTTTCCTGAGCGTCCATTTCAATCCTCCTCCACCTCGGCGTTGAGGTCGAGCGTGCGGTACTGTATGGCCTCGGCCAGATGCGCGGGCTGTATCTCGGACTCGCCGGCGAGGTCTGCTATGGTGCGCGCCACGCGCAGGATGCGGTCATAGCTGCGGGCGGTGAGACCCATGGCCTTGTAGGCCTGCTCCATCAGGGCGCTGCACTCGCCGCTGAGCGCGCAGAAGCGCTCCATGTCCCTGGGGCCCATGTGGGCGTTGCAGTCGGCCTCGCTGCCGCCGAGGCGCTCGCGCTGCATGGCGCGGGCGGCGTCTACGCGCTTTTTTATCTCGCGGGAGGGCTCGGCCTCCGCCTTGCCGGAGAGCTCGGCATACTCGAGCGCGGGCACCTCCACGCATATATCTATTCGGTCGAGCAGCGGCCCGGAGACGCGGGCGCGGTACTTCCTCACCTCGCGCTCGGTGCAGGTGCACTTGTGCGTCGGATGCCCGTACCAGCCGCAGCGGCAGGGGTTCATGGCGCAGACGAGCATGAAGCGGCTGGGATAGACCGCCGTGCCCGCCACGCGGGAGACGGTCACGACCCCGTCCTCCAGCGGCTGGCGCAGCGCCTCGCGCACGTCGCGGTGGAACTCCGGCAGCTCGTCGAGGAAGAGCACGCCGTTGTGCGCCAGGCTCATCTCACCCGGCTGCAGCTGCGCCCCGCCCGACATGGCGGCGGCGGAGATGGAGTGGTGCGGCGAGCGGAAGGGCCGCGCGTCCACCACGGGCCGCGTGCGGCTGGTGAGCCCGGCGACGGAGTGTATCTCCGTGGTCTGCAGCATCTCCTCGCGGCTCATGTCCGGGAGGATGGAGGTTATGCGCTTGGCCAGCATGCTCTTGCCCGCGCCCGGCGGGCCGACCATGAGGATATTGTGCCCGCCCGCGGCGGCCACCTCCAGCGCGCGTTTGACGTTGGCCTGGCCCTTGACCTCGGCGAAGTCCGGCCCGCCCGAGCTCTGCGCGCCCACGACGGGCGCCGACGCCAGCTCCAGCTCGCGCTGGCCGCGGAAGTATTCCAGCAGCTCCGTCACGCTGCGCGCGCCGTAGACCTCCAGCCCCTCGGCGAAGGCGGCCTCGGCGGCGTTGTCCGCCGGGACGTAGAGGCGGCGTATACCCGCCCTGCGCGCCGCCAGCGCCATGGGCAGCGCCCCGCGCACGGGACGCAGCTCGCCCGCCAGGGAGAGCTCGCCGATAAAGCCGCACTCGCGCGGCGGCTCCTTTATCTCCCCCGCCGCGGCCAGTATGCCCAGCAGCACCGGCAGGTCATAGGTCGTCCCGGCCTTGCGCGTGTCCGCCGGGGCCAGGTTGACGGTGAGCCGGCAGCTCGGGAAGCGCAGCGACGAGTTCTTGACGGCGGCGCGCACGCGGTCGCGCGCCTCCTTGACCGCCGTGTCCGGCAGGCCGACGATGCTGAAATCCGGCATCCCCGGCGCGGTGGAGCACTCCACGCTGACCTCGTAGCCGCCGATGCCCTTTATCCCCAGTGAGCGTATCTTTGATACCATGCTGCGCGACCTCCCCGATAGCCTGTTGGGAATATTATAACGCCCGGACGCGGACAATTCAACGTTTTTCCTGCCCGCGCCGGGCTTTGGTTTGCCGCCGTAATTGAGGCTTATGCCCGCGGATTTTCTTCCGCCGGGCAGAATTTCGGCCTGTTTCCCCCGGCAGCGGGTTGAAGTATGGAGAAAGTTATAGTATCATAGGTGCTTGTACTGAGGGCAGAAATCCGGCCGCGACACGCATATCTTTTCCTCAAAGAACGCCTCGATCTCCTCCGGGCCGTAGCCCAAATCCCCCAGCACGTCGCGGGTGTCAAAGCCGAAGTCGACGCCGTTGCGCCAAATCTCCGGCGCGCTGTTCTTCACCCGGGGCACGATGTTGGGCATGCGCACCTGCAGCGGCCGGCCGGGGTTCTCGGGATCCTCCCAGCGCACGCTGGGCGAGGTGGTGAGGCTGTCGCGGGCTATGTACTGCTCGTTTGTGAGCATGTCTTTGAAGGTCAGCACCTGGCTGCAGGGGATGCCGCGGCTGTTTAGCAGCGTCTCCATCTCGCCGGCGCTGTGCCCGGCGCAGAGCTTAAGGAGCGCCTCCTCGAGCATCTTGCCCTGCTCGGTCACGCGGTAGACGGCGTAGGTCCCGCCCGGGAAGGCCTCGGTGCCATAGGGCAGGCCGAGCAGCTCGGCGAGCTTCTTCACCACCACGGCGCCGGTGGACATGATGAACACGCTGCCCTCGCGGCAGCGGTAGCTGCCCGTGCCGGCCACCAGCTCGGCGGCCATCCAGAGCGAGCGCTTCTCCGGGTTGTGCTCCATGATGTCCTGCAGCATGTACTGGCAGAGCGTGCGCAGGCCGCACTCGTACTGCGCCACGTCGAGGCTCTCGCCCCTGCCGGTGCGCTGCGCGTTGATATAGGCGGAGAGGCAGCCCGTGGCCGTGAAGAGGGCCGTGTAGTAGTCGATGACGTTGTCGGCGATGGGGAAGTAGGGCATGGAGTCGTTGCCGTTGGAGTAGACAAGCCCGCTGAAGGCCTGCGCTATGGGGTCGTAGGAGGGCCGCGAGGTGTACTCGCTGAGGCCCGTCTGGCCGTAGCCGGTGATGTGCGCAATGACGAGCTGCGGGTTCACCTTCCAGAGCGTCTCGTCGTCCAGGCCCCAGCGCTCCCACTGGCCGCCCTTGCTGGCCTCGATAAAGATGTCCGTCTCGCCTATGAGGCGCAGGAAGGCCTCGCGCCCGAGCGGCTTTGTCACGTCGAGCGTGATGTCGCGCATGTTGCGCCGGTGAGATTCGCCCAGCCAGCCGGGGTTGATGCTGCCGTGGCTGTAGTCGGGGTTGCGCGGGTTCTCTATCTGTATGACATCCGCGCCCATGTCCGCCATGACCTCGCCCGCGAAGGGCCCCGCCACGGATATGGCGCTCACCGCCACGCGCACGCCCTGCAGCAGTCCCTTCTGCGGTACTTCGCTTCTCTTCATCGCTTATTCTCCTCTCGTTATTCAGCTTGCGTTCTCACGCTTTGTGTATTTTAAGCATACCTGAGTTTCAGGCGCTTGTCAATATTGGAGGTCTTCACCATGCTTCAGCAGCTTACAGACAAGGTTTATTACTATCCCTGTACCCGCGGCGGGAGGCCGCTGCTCGGCTATGTGCGCGGCTCCGAGCGCTCGCTCGCGGTGGACGCCGGCTACTCCGACCGCCACGTCGCGGAGTTCTACGCCGCGCTGGTCGCTATCTCCCTGCCGCTGCCGGACTACACGGCGCTCACGCACTGGCACCTCGACCACAGCTTCGGGCTCTACGCCTGCCACGGCTCCGGCGTCGCCTGCGACCTCACCAACCTCAAGCTGCGCTGCCATCTGCGCAACTCCACGCGCGAGGGCTATCGCGAATATCTCATGCACGACCCCGGCTTCGCGGCCGAGTTCGGCCACGGCGAGCCCATCACGATAGTGCCCGCGCCCATAGAGTTCAGCGACGAGCTCACGCTCAACCTGGGCGGCGTCACGGCCCGGCTCTTCCGCGTCGACTCGCCGCACACCTATGACAGCGTCTGCGTCCACATACCCGAGGAGGGCGTGCTCTTCCTCGGCGACGCCACCTACGGCAAGTACTCCGAGAGCTGGGGGCCGAACCACGCCAGGCTCCGCTCGCTGGTTCGCGTTATAGAGCGCTGCGACTGCCGCTGGTGCCTCTGCTCACATGGCTCGCCGCAGGAAAAGTCCGCCCTGCTGCCGCACCTCTACTCCGTGCTCGAGCGCGCGGCGAAGGAATAAGGAAAGCCGCCCCGGTATTCGCCGGGGCGGCTGCGCGTTTTGCGGCTTATCTCTTGCCCTTGTCGTAGGGTATGCCCTCCGCCTTGGGAGCGCGGGAGCTCTTGGACGTGAAGGCGAGGACGATGAGGGTGATGAGGTAAGGCAGCATGCGGTAGAAATGGGCGGAGAGGCCCAGCTCGTTGAAGATGAAGACGCCGCCGATGTTGATGCTCGAATAGCTCGAGGCGATGCACTTGAAGAGGCCGAAGAGGATCGAGGCCCCGGCTATGTTGAGCGGCTTCCAGTTGCCGAATATCATGACCGCGAGGGCGAGGAAGCCGTAGCCCGCCACGTCGCCGGTGGCCATGCAGTTGGAGGTGGTGAGCGCGTAGACAAAGCCGCCCATGCCGGCCAGCGCGCCGGAGATGGTCGTGCCCGCGTAGCGCATCTTGTAGACGTTGATGCCCAGCGAGTCCGCGGCCTGGGGGTTCTCGCCGCAGGCGCGCAGGCGCAGGCCGAAGCGCGTCTTGTAGAGGATGATGCTCAGCACCACGAAGATGATGATGCAGATATAGGTCGCGAGATAGGTCTTGTCCACGAAGGTGGAGCCGAGGAAGCCCATCTCCTCCGTGCGGCCGTAGCCGAACATGGCCTTCTTTATCATGAACCAGCTCGCGGCGTCGCCGCTGGCCATCTGCAGGGTGTTCTGGTTGGCGATGATGCGGATGAGGAAGAGCACCAGCGCGGGGGCCAGGAGGTTCAGCGCCGTGCCGCCTATGGTCTGGTCGGCGCGGAGGTTGACCGAGGCGAAGCTCAGAAGCAGCGAGAATATCGCGCCCATGACCGCCGCGGCCAGCATGGCCAGCAGCTCGAGGCCCTGGAGGGCGATATAGTTGTCCGCGGCCTTGGCGGCCTCGAAGAACTCGGTCTGCTGCACGATGTTTACAAACAGCACGCCGACGAAGGCGCCGAATATCATGATGCCTTCAAGCGCCAGGTTGATGATGCCGCTGCGCTCCGCGAAGACGCCCGCGAGGGCGACTATCATAAGCGGGATGGCGTAGATAAGTGTCTGCTGAATGAGGAACGTCATTTCGCCTCGCCTCCCTTCTCAGCGTCCGCGTCCTCCGGCGGTGCTTCCGCCTTTACCTCCGCCGCCGGGGCGGCCTTGGCCTTTTTGCGCTTCTTTCCGCCGGAGATGAGCATCTTTATGACCAGCGAGAAGGCGCTCAGGTACACGATGGTGGCTATGACGACGTCGGTGATGTACTCGTTGAAGGGCGTCAGCGCGGTGAGCTGAGTGCCCGCGACGTCGAGCATGGACATGAAGACGCCGGTGAAGATGACGCCTATCGGGTTGCAGGCCGCGAGCAGGGCGACGGGGATGCCGTTGAAGCCCGTGTCGGGCAGAGCCTGGTAGGTCTGCCAGGCGAACTCCGTGTTGCCGGAGAGGTAGTAGAGCGCGGCGCCGCCCGCGGAGAGCGCGCCCGCTATCGCCATGGAGAGGACGATGTTGCGCTTGTCCTTTATGCCCGCGTAGCGCGCCGCGTGGCGGTTGGAGCCGCAGGCCTTGAGCTGGTAGCCCAGCGTCGTCTTCGTCATGAGGACGTACATGAGTATCGCAATCACAATGGCGACTATGATGCCGCCGTTGACCTGCGAGCCGGGGAAGATGGAGTCGAGGCCCATCTTGCTGGTGGCGACATCGTTGAAGGTGGTCTTGTAGATGTAGCCGCTCTTGGTGCTCTCGACGAGGTTCTTGAAGTCGCTGACCTCGAAGGCCCAGGTCACGATGTTCGCGGCTATCCAGTTCGTCATGATGCTCGCGAGCACCTCGTTTATATTGAGGTATGCCTTGACCAGGCCGGGGATAGCGCCCCAGAGCGCGCCCGCGGCCATGCCGCCCACAAAGGCTATAATCCAGATTATCGCGGGCGGGACGACCTCGCTCGGTATGCCCAGCGCGAGCATGAGGCTCGCCATGGTGCCCATGAGGTACTGGCCGGGCGCGCCGATGTTGAAAAGTCCGGTCTTGTACGCCACGGCGACCGAGAGGCCGGTCATGATAAGCGGCGTCGCGCGGAAGAGCATATTTCCGATGCTCGTCGGGTTGAAGCCGAAGGAGAGCGCGCCGGAGGCGTCGCGCCCCGTCGAGAGTATGCCGAAGAGCACGAGGCGGATGCCGTCCCAGGTGCTGCCGCCGGAGATGTTGGAGCTCACGGCGCCGACAATCAGGACTATGATGCTGCCGACGGCGAGGCCGATGATGATGGACAGGATGGAGGCGAGCACCGTGCGCGTGCCGTCCTTGCCGTAGAGGTTCGTAAGACGCTCTCTCATGCCGTGGCCTCCTTCCCCTGGCGCGTCGCGCCCGCCATGTAGAGGCCGAGCTCCTGCGCGGTGGTGGTCTTGGGATCGAGCTCGCCGACAATCTCGCCCTCGTACATGACGAGGATGCGGTCGGAGAGGCTCATGACCTCGTCGAGCTCGAGGCTGACGAGCAGTACGGCCTGCCCGGCGTCGCGCTCGGCGACGAGCTGCTTGTGTATGTACTCGATAGCGCCGACGTCAAGGCCTCGCGTGGGCTGCACCGCTACGACCAGCGGCTTGTCACGGTCGAGCTCACGGGCGATAATGGCCTTCTGCTGGTTGCCGCCGGACATGCTGCGCACCACGGTGACGGGTCCCTGGCCGGAGCGCACGTCGTACTCGTCTATGAGGCGTTCGGCGTATTTGCGCACCTCGGCGTCATTGATGAAGCCGCCGTGCTGGAACGGGGCCTCGCGGAAGCGCTGCAGCACCATGTTCTGCTCCAGCGTGAAATCGAGGATGAGGCCGTGCTTGTGCCGGTCCTCGGGTATGTGGCTCATGTTCTCGCCGCGCCTGCGTATGGAGGCGCGGGTGATATCCCTGCCGCAGAGCTTTATGCTGCCTCCGGAGACCTTGTCCAGGCCGGTGAGGCCGTGGATGAGCTCGGTCTGGCCGTTGCCGTCTATACCGGCTATGCACACTATTTCGCCGCGGCGGACGTTGAAGCTCACGTTCTTGACCGCGTCGCGCTTATGCAGGTGCGAGGGTACGCTGAGGCCCTCCACCTCGAGCACCACGTCGCCGGGCTTGGACGGGCCCTTCTCGACGACAAGCTGTACAGGACGTCCGACCATCATGTTGGAGAGCTCCTGCGGGTTGGTGTCGCAGGTGTTGACCGTGCCGATGTACTTGCCCTTGCGCAGCACGGTGACGCGGTCGGAGACCTCCATTATCTCGTTGAGCTTGTGGGAGATGAAGAGTATGCTCTTGCCCTCCTTGGCAAACTCGCGCATGGTGGCCATGAGCTCGTCTATCTCCTGCGGAGTCAGGACCGCCGTGGGCTCGTCAAAGATGAGTATCTCGTTGTCACGATAGAGCATCTTGAGTATTTCAACGCGCTGCTGCATGCCGACGGTGATGTCCTCAACCTTTGCGTCGAGGTCAACCTTCAGGCCGTAGCGCTCGCTGAGCTCTTCCACGCGGCGGCGGGCCTCCTTCTTCTGAAGAAAGCCGAATTTGGTAGTTTCGGCGCCGAGGATGATGTTGTCGAGCACGGTGAAAACATCCACCAGCTTGAAGTGCTGGTGCACCATGCCGATGTGCAGCGCCGTGGCGTCGTTGGGGTCCTTTATTTTGACCTCCTCGCCATTTTTCTTGATTATGCCCTGCTCCGGCTGATAGAGCCCGAACAGCACGCTCATAAGCGTGCTTTTGCCGGCGCCGTTTTCACCCAGCAGTGCGTGAATTTCTCCGCGCTTCAGCTGCAGGGTGATGTCGTCGTTGGCAATGATGCCCGGGAACTCCTTGGTTATGTGGAGCATTTCAATGATGTAATCCGGCTGTTGAGCCACCGAACCGCCCCCCTTTGCATAATTCTTTCACTTTATTATAATTTAAACAGCGCGAAAACACAAGACGAATGTGCCCGGTTGCCGAAATAAATCGTGAAACAGCGCCCGCTGTCGAAACCGGGCGCTGTATTGCTGAGGCTATTGCAGCAGGCTCATTATGCCATTTTCTGCTATCTGGCCGCGCAGGACTTCAAGCTCGCCGGCGATAATCTCGTCCAGTACGCGCATGCCGAGCAGCTCCACGGGAGCCCTGTCGTCGGTGAGGATATAGTCCCCGCCCTCTACGGCCTCCAGGCCGTCGTCCACGCGCTGCATGATGGCGGCGTACTCGTCGGGCACATCGCCGCGGCGCTCCTCAAAGCGCGCGAGCGCGTCCGCGTCTGCGGTGGCGAAGAGCTCCATGTTGGTGCCGGAGCTCACGCGCACGGTCCAGGCGTAGGGGAACACGCTCTTTATGGTGTCCATGAGGTACTCGTTCATGGAGCCCTCGCTCTCGGAGCGCATGGACATGTTCACGACCATGACGCCGCCGGGCTTTAGGTGGTTATAGACCTCGGTGAAGAACTCCACGCTGCTCATCTGGAAGGGGATGGTGATGTCCTGGTAGGCGTCGACCATGATGACGTCCCACTGCTCGTCGCTGGTCGTAAGCCACGCGCGGCCGTCCCCGACCACGGCGTTGAC
>CALWYR010000184.1 GCA_944385805.1 uncultured Oscillospiraceae bacterium | reverse complement strand
CTTATTGATGGACTCTATCAGCATGCGGGTCTCCCAGACGGGGTCCTTGCTCTCGGCGCAGAGGGTGCCCTCGCGCGCGAGCCAGAGGACAATCAGGTCGGTGCCCAGCTCGTGGGCGATGTCGATGCTGCGGTAGGCCCTCCACATGGCGTACTCGCGGTCAGCCTCGCTGCGGGAGGTGAAGCCGCCGTCGACGCAGTGCGGGTCCATCCAGAGGCGCGGAGCGACGAACTCGGCGGCGAGGCCGTACCTGTCGAGCTGCTTTTTGCGCTCGCCGGCGAGGCGCTTTATCTCCTCGACGGAGTAGTTGTTGATCTCGGGGACGGCGTCGTCGTCGTGGAACTGCACGGCGGAGAAGCCTATCTCGGCGAAGCGGCGGAACTTCTCCTCCATGTCGATCTCATTGCGGGTGGCGGGGCCGTAGGAGTCCGCGCCGGAGTGGACGTTCCAGGGGCCGACGGAAAAACGGAAAGCGCTCATTTTATTTACCTCCGAAGTGATGATTTGGGCTCTTGCCCTCGTAACTGAGGCCATTGTAGCATCCCCGCCGCGCCGCCGCCACGGCTTTTTTGCGCCGGCACGTGGACAAGTTTGCTTTTTGAGAGAATCTGCATTATAATATCCTCAGAGAGGAGGCGCTGACATGGGCCGCGAATTTGAGATAGTTGAGCACAAAAACCTGCCGGGACTGGAGCTCTTTTTCGTCAGACTGCTCTATAGGACGCCGCACGCCCACAGCGACATGGAGTGCTGCCTGCTGCTGGAGGGCCGGGCGGAGATAAGCGCCGGCGGGAGGACAATTTCGCTTTCAGCCGGCGACTTCGCCCTGCTGCGGCCCTGCCTTGCGCACGAGATACGCGCGGGGGAGGGCGGCGCGCTCTTCCTGGCCGCGCAGGTGCAGCCGGGGCTCTGCCGCGCCTACGCCGGAGAACGGGCGCTGGAATTCGAGTTCGCCTCCGGCGGCGAGCGCATGACGGCGCCGGAGCTGGAGGGCTTCGCCAGGGGCCTGCTCTCGCTCGCGCGCTGCTGCCTGGAGCGGCCCGCGGGCTGGGAGTTCGAGGCGGTGGGGAGGCTCAACCTGCTGCTGGGCGAGGCAGCTCGGCGCTTTGAGCGCGTGCCGCCGCTGCCGGGGCGCAGCGCGCAGCGCTCTGAGCGGGTGCGGAGGCTGCTGGAGTACATGGAGGCCAACTGCCAGCGCAAGCTGCTGCTCTCTGAGATAGCCGCGCGCGAGGGCCTCACGGTGGGCTATCTCTCGCACTTCTTCCGCGAAAACTTCAACACTACCTTCCAGGAGTACCTGGCCGGGCTGCGCTGCGAGCGGGCACGGACGCTGCTGGCCGAGCCGGGCTACAGCCTGCTGGACGTCTGCGTCGGCAGCGGCTTTTCGGATGTGAAATACCTCAACCGCGCCTTCCTCGAGCGCTACGGCTGTACGCCGCGCGAGTACCGCGCCGGGGCGGCGGGCAGCGTGCAGCGCCCTCTGCGCGCGGCGCAGGAGTTTTTCACGGAGGAGCAGAGCCTGCGCCTCGTCGAGCGCTTCGGCGCGTGAGGCATAAAAGTCCGCCGCGCGGGCAAAATAGGCGCGGAGGCGGTAACTAATGCCAAGGCTCACAAACGAACAGTACGCCGAGCTCGCGCGCCGCGGCGCGCCGCGCTCGCGCACGGGCCGCAACATGCTGCGCGCCTTCCTCTGCGGCGGCGCTGTCTGCCTGCTCGGCGAGCTGCTTGGCCGGCTCTGGCTCATGGCCGGGGCGGGGGAGGACGCGCCCACGGCGACGGGCATGACGCTCATCTTCGCCGGCGCGCTGCTGACCGGGCTCGGAGTCTACGACAGCTTCGCCGGCTTCGCCGGGGCGGGCGCGCTGATACCCATCACCGGCTTTGCCAACGCCGTGGCCTCGCCGGCGATAGAGTTCCGCACAGAGGGGCTGATAACCGGCCTCGCCGCCAAGCTCTTCATCATCGCCGGCCCCGTGCTGGTCTACGGCACCGTCGCCGGGACGCTCTACGGGCTCATACTCTGCCTGTGGATATGAAAATGAGGCAGCCGCCGGCTGCCTCATTTTATCTGAGTTCATCTGTACTTACTGATTACGTCCTTCATCTCGTCCCAGCTGCGCTCCATGTCGCTGACGAGCTTGAACTGGGTACGGGCGCGGTCGAGGTTCTGTTCCGGGCGCTGGATGTGGAAGTAATGGTCGCCCTCCAGATAGTCGGTGAGGAAGCGGATGCCGCACTCGAGCGTCATCAGCTTGGCGCCCCAGGGGAGATAGTCGAGCTCCGCGTCCGTCAGCGCGCCGCCGGCGCCCTCGAGGAAGGCCCTGGTGTAGGCCTCGAAGAGGCCGAGGTTGAAGTGGACCTTGCTCTGGTCGGGCTCGTCCTCCTCGTTGTCGTTGGCGCCGAAGCGTATCGAGTCGCCGAAGTCGTTTATCGAGAGGCCCGGCATGACGGTGTCGAGGTCAATGACGCAGATGCCCTCGCCGCTTTCGCGGTCGATAAGCACGTTATTGAGCTTGGTGTCGTTGTGCGTCACGCGCAGGGGCAGCACGCCCTCGCGCAGGGCCTGCATGGCCACGGAGCAGTCAGCGGCGCGCGCTCTGACAAAGTCGAGCTCGGGGCCAACCACGGAGACGCGGCCCGCGGCGTCGGCCTCAACGGCGGCGAAGAGCTTAGCCAGGCGGTCCTCGGTGTCGTGAAAGCGGGGGATAGTCTCATAGAGCGTGTCAGCCGGGTAGCCGTCGAGCATGCGCTGGAAGCGGCCAAAGGCCATGCCGGAGGCGGCGAAGAGCTCGGGCGTCTCGGCGTTCTGCAGGCAGACGGTGCCCTCAATGAATGGGTAGCAGCGCCAGGCGCTGCCCTCGGAGTCGGTATAATAGCTCTCGCCGCCGCGGGTGGCCCAGACGCTCATTGTCTCGCGCTCCTGGTCGCCGCCGGCGCCGCGCACCTTTTCGGCCAGGTAGCGGGTGACGCCGACGATGTTGCTCATCACCTGCTCCGGGTGCTTGAAGGCGGCGGAGCTTATGCGCTGGAGGATGAAGCGGCGGCAGGGCTCCTCGCCCGGCTGGGTGTGGACGACGAATGTGTCGTTGATATGGCCGTGGCCATAGCGCACCGCGCCCACGAGCTC
>CALWYR010000183.1 GCA_944385805.1 uncultured Oscillospiraceae bacterium | reverse complement strand
GAGCGCTTCGAGCTCTTCATCTGCCGCAGCGAGATGGGCAACGCCTTCAGCGAGCTCAACGACCCCATAGACCAGAAGGAGCGCTTCCTCAAGCAGGTCGAGCTGCGCGCCCGCGGCGACGAGGAGGCCGGCATGATGGACTATGACTACATCAACGCCCTCGAGTACGGCATGCCGCCCACCGGCGGCCTCGGCATCGGCATAGACCGCTGCGCCATGCTGCTCACCGGCAGCGACTCGATACGCGACGTCATACTCTTCCCCACCATGAAGCCCCTCGAGATACAGAAGAACGACAAGCCCGCCGTGGACGAGGCCATGAACCAGCTCGGCGAGGTGACAGAGGCCCTGCTGCGCGGCATGAGCGCGAACGAGGCGCCGGTCGACTTCTCCAAGGTGGAGATAGAGCCGCTTTTCGCCGACTTCGTGGACTTCGAGACCTTCAGCCGCTCGGACTTCCGCGCCGTCAAGGTCAAGACCTGCGAGGCCGTGAAGAAGAGCAAAAAGCTCCTCAAGTTCACGCTTGACGACGGCTCGGGCGAGGACAGGGTAATCCTCAGCGGCATACACGAGTACTACGAGCCCGAGGAGCTCGTCGGCACGACCTGCATAGCGATAACAAACCTGCCGCCGCGCAAGATGATGGGCATCGGCTCCTGCGGCATGCTGATTTCCGCCGTCCACCACGAGGAGGGCGCGGAGAAGCTGCACCTGCTGATGGTCGACCCGGGCATACCAGCCGGCGCGAAGCTCTACTGATAACTGCAAATGCCGCCCCGGCAGGGGCGGCATTTTCGTCGGATCATCGCGTTATTTCGTCATCGGCTCGGCGGTGTAGACCGTCGCGCCGCCCTTGAGGCCGTACTCAGCGTTCAGCTTCATGAGCGCGGCGTAGTTTGCGCCCTTCATGTGCGCGGGCAGGGCAGCGGGGCTCTCCCAGCGCTCGACAATCAGCAGCTTGCCCTGCCCGGCGGCGCAGTCGGCGAGCTCATAGCTGACGCAGCCCGGCTCCGCGTTGGTGGCCGGTATGATGCCGGCGTCGCGCACTCGCTGCAGATACTCCGCCTTTTTTGCGGGGTCGATATGCATTTCACAGTAGATAATGACCATATTATACCTCCGTCAGTTATTCCTGCCGCGACCATTATAGCCGAAACGCCGCCGCGGCGCAAGGCCGCGTTCGGGCGGGCGGTGAATTATGAGGTTGACAAATCATCGCAATGCGGATATTTTAAATTATAGTAGACATTCAGAGGGCCGTTTATATGGAGAGGATAACTTCAAGAAAAAATCCATACATCCTGCGCCTGCGCGCCCTGGGCTCCGACGCCGGGGCGCGGCGCTCATCGGGGGAGACGGTGCTCGACGGGCTCAAGCTGCTCGGCGAGGCGCTCTCCTCCGGGGCTGAGGTGACCTCGCTGCTGTGCGCCGAGGGCGCGCTGCCCGCCGCGCTGCCCGACTGCCGGACGTACTGCGCCCCGGCGGAGCTCGTCGCCTACGCCTCGCCGGTGAAGAACAGCCCCGGGCCGGTCTTCACCGTGCGTCTGAGCGAGCACGGGCCGCCTGAGCGCTGCGAGAACGCCGTGGTGCTCGAGGACATACAGGATCCCGGCAACCTGGGCACGCTCATACGCACGGCCAACGCCCTCGGCATCGGCGCCGTGCTGCTGGCGGGCTCCTGCGCCGACCGCAGCTCGCCGCGCTGCGTGCGCGCGAGCATGGGCGCGGCCTTCCGCCAGTACGTGCGCGAGTGCTCTCTCGACGAGCTGCCGGGCATTCTCTCCGCGCTGGGGCTCACGCTCTACGGAGCGGCGCTCACGCCGGGCGCGGAGGATCTGCGGAAGCTAGATACGCGCCACGCCGCCGTCGCTGTCGGAAACGAGGGCCACGGCCTCAGCGCGCAGCTGCTGCAGCTGTGCGCGGGAACCGTCGTCATCCCGATGGAGCCGGGCAGCGAGTCGCTCAACGCGGCCGCCGCCGGGGCGGTGCTGATGTGGGAGCTCGCGAGGGGCTCCCTGCCGGAGGTGCGCCGTGAGTGATCTGAGATACTGGGTATGGCTTTCAAACAAGCCGGTGCGCTCCCGCGTAAAGAACCTGCTTTTGAAGCGGCTGGGCGGGCCTCGGGACATATACTTCGCCGGGGCCGGCGCGCTTGAGCGGCTGGAGTTCCTCAACGATGAGGAGCGCGGCGCGCTTGCCGTGAAGTCGCTCAGCGACGCCGACCGCATACTCGGCCGCTGCGAGGAGGAGAATATCTCCGTGCTCACCCTGCAGGACGCGGCCTATCCGCAGCGCCTGGCCGAGATATACGACCCGCCCGCCGTGCTCTACCTGCGCGGCAAGCTGCCGCCGGTGGACGACCTGTGCGGCGTGGCGGTCGTCGGTACGCGCAACGCCACCACCTACGGGCTGAAGATGGCCCAGCAGATGGGCTATGGGCTCTGCAAATGCGGCGGCATGGTTGTCTCCGGGCTCACGCGCGGCGTAGACGCCGAGGCCGCCTACGGCGCTGTCATGGCCGGCGGGCGCTGCGTCGGCGTGCTGGGCGCGGCCATAGACGACGAGAGGGCCTTTGGGCGCCTGGCCTACGACGTCACAGCCACCGGAGCGGTCGTGAGCGAGTACCCGCCTGGCGCGGAGTTCCGTTCCTTCCACTACCGCGAGCGAAACCGCATCACCTCCGGCCTCGCCGTGGCGACGCTGGTGGTGGAGGCCCCGGCCAAAAGCGGCGCGCTGCTCTTCGCCGACGAGGCGCTCGAGCAGGGCAGGGAGGTATTTGTCGTCCCCGCCAACGCCGACGCGGCCCACGCCGCGGGCTCCAACCGCCTGCTGATGGAGGGCGCGCAGCCCGCGCTGACGGCCTGGGACGTGCTCAGCCAGTTCACGCGCCGCTTCCCCACGCTCAGCGAGGCGGGCCGCGTACAGGCCATGGGCGGGCGCATACAGCAGCTGTGCGACGAGCGCGCCGAGGCGGAGGGCAAGCCGCCGGAGACGGTCGAGGAGGCCGCGGAGAAGGCCGAAAAGGCCGAAAAGCCCGGTTCCAAAAAGGCCGGCCGCGGCATACTCAAAAAGCTGCGCGGGAAAAAAGACGTTGACAAGCCCAAAGCTGAGGAATATATTGACTTGGAGAAGCAGCTCTCCGGCCTCAGCGAGGAGCAGCTGAAGATAATAACGGCGATCAGCGAGCCGCACACCCACGTAGACGACGTGATAGAGCGCACGGGCCTGCCCGCGGCCAAGGTGCTCGGCGAGCTCACGCTGCTGCAAATCAAAGGATATGTGAGTCAGGAACCGGGAAAGAGATTTTCCCTCAATATAATCCAGAAGTGAGGATGTTTTAATGGCAAAGGCAAAGACGGCCCTCGTCATAGTCGAGTCTCCGGCGAAGGCGAGGACCATCGAAAAATACCTGGGCAGCGATTTCAGGGTCGTGGCCAGCATGGGCCACCTGCGCGACCTGCCCAAGAGCACGATGGGCGTGGACATAGAGCACGGCTTCGCGCCCCAGTATATCCCCGTCAAGGGTAAGGAGGAAATAATAGCCGAGCTCAAAAAGCGCGCCAGGGAGGCGAGCATGGTCTACCTCGCCACCGACCCGGACCGCGAGGGGGAGGCCATCGCCTGGCACCTGAAGGAGCTTTTGGAGCTGCCAGACGACAAGGCCTGCCGCGTGACCTTCAACGAGATAACCCGCAAGGTCGTCACCGAAAGCATCAAAAAGCCGCGCGAGATAGACATCGACCTCGTCGACGCGCAGCAGGCGCGGCGCATACTCGACCGCATTGTCGGCTACGAGCTCAGCCCCCTGCTGTGGAAGAAGGTCCGCCGCGGCCTCTCCGCCGGCAGGGTGCAGTCTGTCGCCACGCGCATGGTCGTCGACCGCGAGCGCGAGATACGCGCCTTCGTGCCCGAGGAGTACTGGCTGCTCGACGCCACGCTGCGCCGCGGCGACGGCAGCGAGTTTACCGCCCGCTACTACGGCGAGGGCAAGACCAGGACAGAGCTCAAAAGCGAGCAGCAGACCGATGCCGTCATCGCCGACTGCGCCGGGGGCACCTTTACCATCGACACCGTCAAGCGCGGCAAGAAGCAGCGCAGCCCCTCGCCCCCCTTCATCACCTCCACGCTGCAGCAGGAGGCCTCGCGCCGCCTGGGCATGACGCCCCGGCGCACGATGAGCATAGCCCAGCAGCTCTACGAGGGCGTGGACATCACCGGCCAGGGCACTATCGGCCTCATAACCTACATGCGTACCGACTCCCTGCGCCTGAGCGAGGAAGCCCTCGCCGCCGCGCGCAGCTATATCACCGCCCACTACGGCGAGGCCTTCTGCCCCGCGACGCCCAACCGCTATAAGGCGCGCGCCGGCGCGCAGGACGCGCACGAGGCCATCCGCCCCACCAACGTGGCCCTCGCGCCCGAGCAGGTGCGCCACGACCTCACACGCGAGCAGTACCAGCTCTACCGCCTTATCTGGGGCCGCTTCACGGCCTGCCAGATGTCCAACGCCGTCTATGACAACGTGGCCGTGGAGACCAGCTGCGCCGGGCACAGCTTCCGCGCCAGCTACAGCGAGCTCGTCTTCCCGGGCTATACCGCCGTCTACGACGACGCCAGGGAAGAGGAGAGCGAGGCGGGCGTGAAGCGCATCCCCAACCTCGCCGAGGGCGAGCGGGCCGGCTGCGAAAAGCTCAGCAAGGAGCAGCGCTTTACCCAGCCGCCCAGCCGCTACACCGAGGCCACGCTCATACGCGCCATGGAAGAGAAGGGGATCGGCCGCCCGAGCACCTACGCGCCCACCATAACCACCATCCTCAGCCACGAGTATGTGGTCAAAGAGGGCCGCTACCTTCGCCCGACCTCGCTGGGAGAGGTGGTCACGGGCCTGATGGAGGAGCGCTTCCCCGACATTGTAGACCTCAAGTTCACCGCCAACATGGAAAACGGCCTCGACGAGATAGAAAAGGGCGCGAAGGACTGGCAGAGCTACCTTTCAGACTTCTACGGCGGCTTTGAAAAGGAGATGCGCGACGCCGAGACGGCCATGGAGGGCCAGAGGATAAAGGTCCCCGACGAGGAAAGCGACGAGATCTGCCCCAACTGCGGCAGGAAGCTCGTCTACAAGTCCGGCCGCTTCGGCCGCTTCCTGGCCTGCCCGGGCTACCCCGAGTGCACCTTCACCATGCCAATCGTGGTGGAGATGCCCGGCAAATGCCCCGCCTGCGGCGGCAGGCTCCTAAAGCGCACCAGCCGCAACGGCTACGCCTACTACGCCTGCGAGCGCGGCAAGGACTGCCCCTGGCGCGGCACGGGCGCGGACGGGCGCGAGATTATCGGCTTCATGACCTGGGACGTGCCGACAAAGGACAACTGCCCGGAGTGCGGCAAGACGCTCTTCAAGCGCTCCGGCCGCGGGCGCAGCAAGCCGTTTTGCATCAACCCGGACTGCCCCAACTACCTCCCGCCCGAGCAGCGCGGCTACAAGCAGCGCAAGGGCGCCGAGGAGAGCGGAAAGGGCGGGGACGACGCCGGGGCCAAAAAGCCCGCCGCGAAAAAGGCTGCGGCAAAAAAGCCCGCCGCCAAAAAGCCCGCGGCCCGCAAGACGGCGAAGAAGGCCGCCGGGGGGGCTGAATGATGGAGACCGTCACCGTTATCGGCGCGGGCCTCGCCGGCAGCGAATGCGCCTGGCAGCTCGCGCGGCGCGGCGTCCATGTGCGCCTCGTCGAGATGAAGCCGCTCAAATATACGCCCGCGCACAAGAGCGAATACTTCGCCGAGCTCGTCTGCTCGAATTCCCTGCGCGGCGACGTCCTCACGAACGCCGTGGGCCTCCTCAAGGAGGAGCTGCGGCAGCTGGGCTCGCTCATCATGGAGAGCGCGGAGGCCAACCGCGTCGCCGCCGGCGGCGCGCTCGCCGTCGACCGCGAGGGCTTCGCGAGGTATATCACCGAAAAGCTCGAAAACGAGCCCAATATAGAGATAGTCCGCGAGGAGGCGCGCGAGATACCCTCGGGAGAGGTGGTCATAGCCACCGGCCCGCTCACCAGCGACGCCATGGCAGAGCGCATAAAGGAGCTCTGCCCCGAGTTCGACCTGCACTTTTACGACGCCGTCGCGCCGATTGTCAGCATCGAGAGCGTGGACATGGCCAGCGCCTACCGCGCCAGCCGCTACGGCAAGGGCACGGCGGATTATGTAAACTGCCCCATGACGAAGGAGGAGTACGAGGCCTTCGTGACCGAGCTGAGAACGGCGAAGGAGGCCCCCGTCCACGGCTTTGACGACGGCGCGGTCTTTGAAGGCTGCATGCCCGTCGAGGTCATGGCGCGAAGGGGAGAGGATACGCTCCGCTACGGGCCCATGAAGCCCGTGGGGCTGGTGAATCCCGCCACCGGCGCGGAGGACTACGCCGTCGTGCAGCTGCGGCAGGACAACGCCGAGGGCACGCTTTATAACCTCGTCGGCTTCCAGACCCACCTCACCTGGGGCGAGCAGAAGCGCGTGTTCTCCATGATACCCGCGCTCAAAAACGCCGACTTCGTGCGCTACGGCGTCATGCACCGCAACACCTATCTCGATTCGCCCCGCCTGCTCGACCGCTTTTACCGACTGCGCAGCGAGCCGCGCATAAGCTTCGCCGGGCAGATGACCGGCGTGGAGGGCTATGTGGAGAGCGCGGCGAGCGGGCTGCTCGTGGGCATAGAGACCGCAGCGCGCGTCCTGGGCCTCGGGAGCGTGGAATTCCCGGCGGAGACCGCCGTGGGAGCGCTCGCGCTCTACGTCTCCGGCGGCAGCGTGGGCGACTTCCAGCCTATGAACATCAACTTTGGCATAATCACGCGTCTGGGCTATCGCGTCAAGGGCAAGCGCAACAAGAATGCGGAGATTTCCCGGCGCTCCCTGGGCGTAATAGCGGAGCTCAAAGAGAAAAAGGAGGTACTGTCCCTGTGAGGATACTTATTGACGCCATGGGCGGCGACAACGCGCCCCAGGCGCCCGTAAAGGGCGCGCTCAGGGCCATAGAAGAGCTCGGGGTCGAGGCCACGCTCATCGGAAGGCGCGAGCTCATCGAGCCGCTGCTCTCCGGCGGCGGGGCGGACATAGTCGACGCCCGCGAGGTCGTCACGATGGAGGACGACCCCAGCACGGCCACCCGCCGCAAGAAGGACTCGAGCATGGCGGTCGCGCTGCGTATGCTTCGCGACGGGGAGGGCGACGCCGTCGTCTCCGCCGGGAGCACCGGCGCGCTTCTGACCGGCGCGACGCTCACCACGAAGCGCATACCCGGCATCCGCCGCGCCGCGCTCGCGCCCGTGCTGCCCAACGGCGGCCGGGGCGTCATGCTCATCGACTGCGGCGCTAACGTCGAGTGCACGCCGGAATACCTCCTGCAGTTCGCCTATATGGGCAGCTTTTACGCCGACAGGATAATGGGCTGCCCGCGCCCGCGCGTGGGCCTGCTCAGCAACGGCACCGAGCCCACCAAGGGCTCGCCGCTCGGCAAGCAGACCTTCAAGCTGCTCGAGAAGGCCGCCGCCGAGGGCAAGATAAACTTCATCGGCAACGTCGAGGGTACGGACGTCATGGCCGGCGGCGTGGACGTCGTCGTCACCGACGGCTTCACCGGCAACGTGTTCCTGAAGGCCAGCGAGGGCATGATAAAGTTCGCCCTTGGCCAGCTCAAAAGCGTATTCTACGGCAGCACGAAGAACAAGCTCGCCGCCCTGGCCCTCAAAAAGGACTTCATGGCCATGAAGGACGGCCTCGACGTCAACAAGATAGGCGGCACGCCCCTCCTGGGCATCTCGAAGCCCGTCGTCAAGGCCCACGGCTCCTCCAACGAGGAGGCCATATTCAGCGCAATACGCCAGGCCGTGAATTTCTCGCGCGCCGGCGTCATTGAAGAGATAGAGAAAAACATCGAGCACATGCGCCTCTCCCCCGAGGAGCTGGCCGGAATGGAGGAAACAAAATGATATACGAAAAAATCCGCGACCTCGTCGCCAAGCAGTTTGTCGTCGGGCCCGAGACTCTCAGCCGCGAGACGAGCTTTACCGAGGACCTCAACGCCGACAGCCTCGACGTCGTCGAGCTCAGCATGACGATAGAGGAGATGTTCAGCCTCGGCGAGATAAGCGAGGATGAGCTCAAGAAAATAAGCACCATCGGCGACCTCGTCGACTACGTGGAGAAAGCCTCGGCCAACTGATGCAGGCCATAGAGGAGAAAATCGGATACGCCTTCCGCGACCGCTCCCTGCTTGTGAACGCGCTCACGCACAGCTCCTACGCCAACGAGAACCGCGGGCGCAGCTGCGAGAGCAACGAGCGGCTGGAGTTTCTGGGCGACAGCGTGCTAGGCCTGGTCGTGGCAGACGCGCTCTATAAGCGCTTCCCGGAGCTGCCGGAGGGGCGCATGACCCGCCTGCGCGCCCAGCTCGTATGCGAGGAGAGCCTGCACCGAGTGGCGGAGCAGCTTGGCCTTG
>CALWYR010000182.1 GCA_944385805.1 uncultured Oscillospiraceae bacterium | reverse complement strand
GCTGGCAGACGCCGGTATACTCAAACTCGCCGGACGACTTCGAGTTCGACATAAGCAGCGGGCTCACTAGCTACGACAGCAGCGAGAAGGGCGGCGGGCTCAGCTTTTCCACCGAGGCCGCGCGGCGCATCTATGAGCGCATCGCGGGCAGCAGCCAGTTTGAAAAGGGAGCCGAGACGTATTTCAACCTTGACGAGATAGTCGACTGCGTTCCGCTCCTCATGACAAGCGGCTGGGACGGCGTTTCGAACGAGGACATCTCCGGCGTCTTTCGCGTCCCCGTGCCCGAGTGGCTGAGAGTCGAGGCGGACTACGACGTCGCCGGAGACAAGGAGCGGCTTCAGATAAGCCCCGTCCAGGGCTCTGCCGGCATGCTTCTCTACAGCAGCCATACCGCCGCCGGCGACTGGCTCTACTTCACCTTTGAGCTGCGCCGGGAGTCGAGCGGCGAGCTGCTCGACGGCTCCCTCCTTCCCGGCGGCGACTGGGGCGTCTGGCGCGTGCGCCTGCCCGAGGGGCGCGGCCTGGGCGCGGAGGACATCGCCTCAGCCGAGTGCGTATACACCCTTGGCCGCGACTGGGAGTGGGCGCGGCTGTATCCGGACGCCGCCGGAGGGCAGGTGCTGCTGCTCGCGCAGGAGGGCGGCACATTCTATCTCACTGCCTTCGACGCTGCCGGCGGCGATGTTGCGCAGCGCCTGCCTCTGGGCGAGGCCGGGGAGCACGACGCGCTCAACGGCATCTACATCGGCGAAGGGCACGCCGCCTTCGGCATTGACCGGGACCGCATCGACTGCTGCTCGGAGAGCGGCGGGCGCTGGACGCTGGACTTTACGGCGGCGAACGAGTTCCCCAGCTTCCCGCGGGGCAGGGACCCGAGCAAATTCTTCTGCTCGACGTACAACGACGAGCTCTATTATGACGGCAAATTCGCCTATCTGCTGCGCGACGTGATGTATGTGCCGGACAGCGGCATGCTGCTCACCGAAACGGACGGCTACCTCGTGCTCACGGCCTACGACGAGGGCGGCGAGGTGTACTCTGAGTGGCTGAGCTCGCCCATGCGGCAGCCGAGGCTCGCCTTGCTGAGCGAGGCGAGCATAGTACCGGCAGAGTAAAAATTCATTAAAGGAGGCTCGCGCGATGAAGCGCTCCGCATGGATGTTTGTAATCGTATTCGCCCTCGCCGCGTGCTTCCTCGCGGGCGCGTCGGCGTACACTGCCGCGCAGACCGGCGAGCTGCGCTATGAGAGCGAGCTGCTCGCGGGAAGCCCTGCCGCCGCCGAGGGCATAGAGCTCAGGCAGCGTGCTGCTCAACGACTACACGGACTATTTCCCGTTCATGGTCTATCGCACAGACCCGCTTGTTGAGCCGGACGTGCTCGCGGACGGGAGACCCAGCGCCGATGTGAGCGGGCTCTTTCCCGTCCCGCTCGACGTGGATCTGCTCTCGGATGTGACCATCTCGCGCGAGCTTTCGGGCGAGACGGCGGTGCTGGTCTCAACGCCGTCCGAACATGGGCTCTCGGTCAGCGCCGCGAAGCTCTTCCTCAGCTATGACGGCGAAGCCGTGCTGCTCTTCACGGCGGAGTCCGGCGAGCTCTGGCTCACGACCTATGACGTCAACAGCGGCGAGACGCGGCGCGAACGGCTCATGGACGCCGGCGAGGCCGCGGCGCTGGGCGCGAACCTGAGCCTGAGCGGTATGCGCGGCATAGTCGAGCAGGAAGGCTATGAGACCTTCCGCGACGCGGAAGGGGCCATATTCTCCCGGCGCGCGGCGGCGCTGAGGACTTTGACTGAGCTGAATTTTAACTGATATGTGAAAGGAGAGGGCTATGAAGCGTTACGCCGCGGCGTTTGCCGCCATGTTTATTCTGGCCGCGGGCTTTCTGCTCGCAGGCAGCCTCTTTATGCGCGCCGCGAGGCTCTCGGCGGACATAAGCGGCGAGGTGCTGGCCGGAGAGCGGCCGGCGGGACTAAAGCTGCGCCAGGAAATCAGCGTCTCGGGACAGCTGCACTGGGACCTCGGCTACGACGCCGGCACGGGCGAGAGCAGCTCCGCGAGCGAATGGACGACGGCCGTCCGCGGGCTCAGCCCCTGGTACGCCGGCGAAAACCCGAGGCTCGAGGTCTACGGCGGCCTCCCGGCGATTGACGCTGACGTCAAGGAGGAAATCCCCGGCCTTTCAGAGCTCGTCGAGGACGCGCAGGCCGCCGGCGGCGAGGGCGTCGTTGAGCTAACGGACTACCTCGACGCCTTCCCGCTGTACGTCAACGGCGGCCCTCACATCTATGGCGAGGACGGTATGGAGCTGGCGGACGGCTATGACCCGCGGCTCACGCTGCCCTTCAACGGCGAACAGAAGGGTCTGGTTGAAACCTTCGGGGCGTACTGCAACCTCTATTTATACGACGAGGAGATCGGCTATCGCTATTATGCCGACATAAGCTCGGACTGCGTTTTCGCCCCGGCGGGGTATATCTACCTCGTGATAAACAACTATGAACCGGGCCTCGGCCATGGGGCGGATATGGAGCTCTGGCGGATGCCGGTGGACGAGATCGTCCCCTACCGCATGGTGGGCGAGCCCGAGCCCGGCGACATCACGCAGGAGGAGGGCCAGTGGTGGCGGCGGCACGGCTTCGGCGCGAGCTGCTCTGAGGGGCTCGAGAGCGTCGCGCAGCTTGACGGCGGCGTCCTCAACAAGTCGCTCGGCCTCAGCCGCGACGGCAAATACGTGCTGCTCTACACCGAGGAGGCCGGCGGCGTCTACCTCACGTGCTTCGACGCCGCTCTCGGCGAGCCGGTACAGCGCCTGCTGCTCTTCCCGGCGGAGGCGCTGGGCGAGCATGACACGAGCCTAGCGGAGATGGTGAATCACGTCGCGGCTGAGGGCTATGACATCTTCAGCATCTCCGGCGGCTACGCCGGGGACTATGCCGCGGCGGTGGTGATGGAGTACGTCGGCGGGCGCTATGAGCCCTGTGAGAGCGCCGCCCTGACGGCAATTGAGCTCGGCGGGGGCCGGGAGCTACTGAGCCGGGCGTCCCGCGGCTTTGCCTACGACGGCGGGCGGCTATACACGCTCGAGCACCTGCGCTTCCGTGACTCAGAGGGGCGCTGTGACGAGGCGCTGCTGCTGCGCGCCTTTGAGGGCGGCGAGCAGGTTTACGCCGAGCTGCTGACAGGCAGCCAGATGCTGCTGGTAAACACCACATTAGCCGGCGAAAAGCTGACGCTGAGCATAAACGGCGTGTGCTTCGAGGAGACCGAGGCGCGGTAAAATGTGGCGCGAAATTATGCGGGCAGCCGCAATTCTGACGGAGGGCTTTCACGGCTTTGCGAATGCGCCGGACGCCGGCTTCAGCCCCGACGCAGCTTATACGGGAGGTGGCGGTATATGAGGCGCGGAAGGGCGCTGCTTATAATATTCCTGCTGGCGCTGGCCATCGGCGGCTCGGCGTTTGGCATTATGGCCGATCGGCGCGGCAATTACGGCCTGCGCGGCGAGGTGCTCTGCGGCGAGCGCTCCGCGGCGGAGGGCTTCCGCCTCTGCCACAGCGCGATGCTGACCGAGCCGGGGAGCTACAACAGCGCGCACCTAGTCTGGGATGTTGACTACGACCCCGCCGCCGGAGCGGGCGAGACGGAGAGCCGCTGGAGCATGGAGCCGCTGGAGTACGACCCCGGCATCGGGAGGGAAATCCCGCGGCCCGGCGCGCCCGGCGTGAATATCGACATCAGCTGGACAGGCCGCGGCGGCCCGCCGGACAGCCTGCCGGACTGGATTCTGGCGATAATCGACGACCTGCTCGCCATGCAGCGGCGCGAGGGCGCGGCGGTAGAGGCCGCGCTGCGCCTTCGCGATTACACCGACGTGCTGCCGCTCAGCTTTGAAAGCGACGCGCTCGACACCGCGGAGGCGTACCTCGGAGCCTTTGCCGTTGAGACGCCGGAGTCTTACATGGTCAGAGCGCTGCTGGAAAACGACATGACCGGCGGCAGGCTGAGCATAGGCCCGGGCGCCTACAGCCTCAGCTACAGCTGCGACGCCGTTCTCGCCGGAGGCGACGTGTATCTGTGCCTGGACTATTACTCATATTCCGGAAGCTCAAATTCCGGCACGCCGGAGGGCGTCTCGCCTGAGCACATGCCGGGCGGCAGCTGGGGCGTTTACCGCATCCCCTGCGAGAGCGGGGAGGGCGGCGCGCTGAAGCCGGACTTTTCCCGGGCCGAGAACGTATACCCCCTCTCGGAGCACGGCGGCGAAGGGATGTCCATGGCCGTCTCGCCCGACGGCGGCGAGCTGCTGCTCGCCTTTGCCGAGGACGACGGCTCGCTGACGCTGAAAGCCGTCTCGCTGCCGGGCGGAGAGGTGAAGCAGAGCCTCTGCCTCGCCGGGCCCGGCGGTGGGAACAGAGTCGAGGCCTTTGCCGCCGGCGACGGCTGGGCCGCCGTGAAGACGGCGGACTATGCTGCCTGCGCCGTGACGGAGGAGGGAGCGTACCGCGCGCTGCCCGCCGCGCCGCTCGACGCCGTCCCAACGCCGGCGGACATCCGCGTATACGAGACGCTGAACGGCGATGTGCGGCCTGACATGCAGGTGGAAAACGCGGAGTTCGCCATGACCGGCGGCAGGCTGGCGATGCTCGAGACGGGCTATTACTTCGACGCCGCCGAGCAAATCCACGACTTCGCCCGGCTGAGCGTTTTCAGCGCTGGAGAGCTGGCCTACTGCGAATTTTTCTCCTTCGACGCGCGCTCTCCCATCGCGACAAGGACGGAGCTCGGCGTCGGGCGCTAAAAAGCCCTTGACAAACGTCATATCAGTATGTATAATACATAAGCTAAAACAAAGCAGGACGGTGTCCGCCGTGCTCACCCGGCCGCGAATGCGCGCGCCGCGGTTAACATTGACCTTTACCCCGCCCGGGTCATGGGCTTTATGAGGTATGTCTGCGCGGACGCTGTCACAAGCGTCCGCGCTTTTTGCGCATGAGCTATTTCCAGCGGGAGGTGTCTTTAATAGCAGTCACAGATTATCAGGTCAACGAGGAGATACGCGACCGGGAGGTGCGCCTCATCGGCGACGACGGCGAGCAGCTTGGCATCATGTCCAGCGCCGCCGCCATGCAAATCGCCATTGAGAAGGACCTGGACCTGGTCAAGATAGCGCCGGGCTCCAACCCGCCGGTCTGCAAGATTATGGACTACGGCAAGTACCGTTTCGAGCAGAGCAAGCGGGAGAAGGAGGCGCGCAAGAACCAGCGCGTGATTGAGATCAAAGAGATACGCATGTCCCCGAGCATCGGCGAAAACGACTTCCTCGTCAAGCTCCGCAATGGGCAGAAGTTCCTCTCCGACGGCGACCGCGTCAAGGTCACCGTGCGTTTCCGCGGCCGCGAGATGGCCCACACGAACATCGGCGAGCAGCTTTTGCGCGACTTTGCGGACAAATGTGCCGAGATAGCCAACCTCGACAAGCAGCCCAAGCTGGAGGGACGGAACATGTCCATCTTCCTCTCGCCAAAGCCGCAGACCCCCGCCAGGAAACAGCCCAAGCCGCCGAAGCAGCCCCGCGAGGCCGCTCCCGCCGGCGCAGCAGAAGAGTAAAGCCACCAAGGAAGGAGAAAAATACAATGCCGAAACTGAAGACGCATTCCGGCGCGAAGAAGAGGTTCAACCTCACCAAGACCGGCAAGGTCAAGCGCGGCCACGCGTTCAAGAGCCACATTCTCACCAAGAAGGACACTAAGCGCAAGAGGGGCCTCCGTCAGGGCGCCTACGCGGACGAGACCAACGTCTCCGCTATCAAGCGCATGATCCCGTATAAATAAGGAGGCAGCGAACAATGGCCAGAGTTAAGGGCGCGATGATGACGCGCAAGAGAAGGAATAAGATGCTCGGTCTCGCGAAGGGCTATTGGGGCAACAAGTCCCGCCACTTCAAGATGGCCAAGCAGCAGGTTATGAAGTCCGGCCGTTACGCCTACGTCGGCCGCAAGCAGAAGAAGCGCGACTTCCGCAGCCTGTGGATTACCCGTATTTCCGCCGCTTGCAAGCTCAACGGCATGAATTACTCCACCTTTATGCACGGTCTCAAGCTTGCCGGCATCGACATGAACCGCAAGATGCTCTCCGAGACCGCCATCCACGATCCCGCCGCTTTCACCGAGCTCTGCAGCAAGGCGAAGGCCGCCCTGTGAGCGTAATAAAATGACAAAAAAGCTCCCATCCAAGCGGATGGGAGCTTTCCCTTTACTTGATGAATTATACTAACAGGCGCAGCACTTTAAGGGAAATGAAAAGAAGCCCGCACAGAACCCCGGCAGAAGGGTGCGGTTGAGAGCCTCAGCGGGAGTTCTGCCCCAAGGTCGGGAGCCGCTCGCGCGTCTCCCCCGCCGCGCTAGACCCGGACCGCCCTCCTTGCCGAATATTGCGCCCGCAAAGCGCGGGAGCTTCAGCGTCTCGACGTTAGAGATGGCCGGCGGCGGCGTTGGTTTGATGTACAACGCAGAGAAGGCGTCCATCGGAATTCGTTATGGGTTTTGCGCCGCCGAGGGGCTTGGGTTCTTGCGGCAAAACGAGTAAACCGCCCGGGAGCTTCCCGGGCGGTTTACTTGCTTTTGCTTATTTCGCGACGGCGTCCTTGAGGGCCTTGCCGGCCTTGAAGACGGGCGTGCGGGAGGCGGCGATGGTGATCTCGGCGCCGGTCACGGGGTTGCGGCCGGTGCGCTCGGCACGGCTCCTGACGTCGAAGCTGCCGAAGCCCACGAGGGAGACCTTCTCGCCGGCGACGAGGGCGTCGGTGATGGCCTCAAAGGCGCTGTTGACGGCCTTCTCGGCATCCTTGCGGGTGAGGCCGGCCTTGTCGGCGACGGCAGAAACGAGTTCAGTCTTGTTCATTGGTGTTTTCCTCCTGATATTTTTATATAGGGGTTATATAAGAAATCCGCATTTCTGCGCGGATAACTCGCTCACGGGATGTCCACGGGGACGGGCTCCTTGCCCTCCAGCTCGCGGCGCGCCTCCTGGTAAATCTGCTCCATCTGGCCGAGGGTCATGTCCTCGAGCCGCAGGCCCCTCGCGGCGGCGTGCTCCTCCAGATAGCGGAAGCGGCGGATGAACTTGGCGCAGGCCGAGTGCATGAGCGCCTCGCTGTCGAGGTCATAGAAGCGCGCGACGTTGACGGCGGAGAAGAGCACGTCGCCGAGCTCCTCCTTTATGTTCTCCACGTCGCCGGCGTCTATTCCCTCCTGCAGCTCGCCGACCTCCTCGCGCAGCTTGTCCATCGCGCCGGAGACCTCCGGCCAGTCGAAGCCGAGCTTGGCGGCCTTGTTCTGTATCTTCTCCGAGCGCATGAGCCCGGGCAGGCCGCGCGGGATGCCGTCCATGGCGCTGGCGACGCTCTGCTGGCCGCGGTCGGCGCGCTTGATGGCGTCCCAGTTGGTCAGCACCTCCTCGGGCGTGTCGGCCTTGACCGAGCCGAATACGTGCGGATGGCGGTGGACCAGCTTCTTGCAGGCCTCGTCGGATATGGCGTCGAGGTCGAAGCCGCCGTTCTCCTTGGCGATGCTGGCATGGAAAATGACCTGCATAATAAGGTCGCCCAGCTCCTCGCGCAGATGGTCCGCGCTCCCCTCGTCGATGGCGTCGCAGACCTCCCAGGCCTCCTCGATGGCGTTGTGCCTGAGGCTCTCGTGCGTCTGCTTGGCGTCCCAGGGGCAGCCGCCGGGGCCGCGCAGCACGTCAATAAGGCGGATGAAGTCGTTCAAGTCATATTTCTCTTTGAATTCCCAGTCGACCACGTCTATCCCTCTCAATCACTTGATATGCAGTATACGCGCGAGTTTCTCGCCCTTGGGGATAAGCTTCATGTCCTCGTAGGTGATGGCCCTGAGCGCGATGACCAGAATAAGATACACTATCACGGCCACGCCGATGGCGGCGAGCATGGCGAGCGCGGAGGCCAGCCAGGCGCTGCCGACGAGCCCGGCGGCGAGCTTTATACCCAGGCCGTACACCGCCCAGGCGGAGAGGCCCATGGCCGCGCTCGCGGCCAGCGGGCGCAGCATTATGCGTGCGAGGCTCGGCTTCTCCGGCAGGCGGCGGCAGAGGAAGACGAAGTTCATCACGCACATCACCGCGTAGCAGGCGAGGGTGCCTATCGGCGCGCCGAGGATGTTGATGCCGGGGTCGGCCACGAGGAACCAGTTGACGGCTATCTTGACCACGCCGCCGGCTGCCATCGAGTATATCGGGTACTTCTCGTTGCCGCCGGCCTGGAGTATCGCGTTCATCATCAGCGCCATGCAGACGAAGAAGCTGGCCGCGCCCATGATGGTGAGGAGCTCGGGACCCTGCTCGTTGCTGCCGGGGTAGACCGTGCCCATGATGGGCTCGGCGAGCACGCTCAGGCCCACTCCCATGGGCAGGGCGAGCACGACGGCTATGCGCATAGAGTTCTCGGCGATGCGGCTGGCGTCGCCGCGGCGGCGCAGCGCCATGGCGGCGGAGATGGCCGGGACGACGGAGATGGTCAGCGGGGTGATGAAGCTGGCGGGCAGGTTGTAGAGCGTCTGCGCCTTGCCGTAGACGCCGTAGAGCTCGGTGGCGGCGAGCTCGGAAAAGCCCGCGGCGTTCTGGAGGCGGCCCATGCACAGGCCGGTGTCTATCAGGTTTATCAGCGAGAGGACGCCCGAGCCGAGAGTTATCGGTATCGCCACGCGCAGCAGCGTGCGCAGTATGCGAGAGCGGCTCTCGGGCACGTCGCTGCCCTCGCGGCCGGAGCCGTAGTAGCGGCGCTTGCAGTAGAACATATAGACGAGCGCGGCGACGGAGCCGACCGTGACGCCGAAAATGGCGCCGGCGGAGGCCGTCTCGAGGTCGCCCGTGGCGCGCAGCAGGTACCATGCCAGCACCAGCCCCGCGGCCACCTTGGCCAGCACCTCGAGCACCTGGCCCACGGTCGTGGGCGTCATGTTCTCATGCCCCTGGCAGTAGCCGCGGTAGGCGCTGGTGAGGCAGACGAGCAGCACGGCGGGACTGAGCGCGAGGATGCTGCTCTCCGCGCCGGCGTTGTGGAGCATATCCGCGAGCTGTCCCGGGAAGAGGGCCATCACCAGCGTACACGCGACGCCAATCACGAAGAAGGTCCACCAGGCCACGGAGAAGGTGCGCCGCACCTGGTTGGGCCGGTTCATGGTGTTGGCCTCGCTTATCATGCGCGAGAGCGCCACCGGCAGGCCGGCCGTGGCCACGGTCAGGAACACGCTGTAGATGTTGTAGGCCGTGAGGAAGTAGGCGTAACCTGTGTCGCCGAGTATGTTGCCCAGCGGCACCTTATAGATAAAGCCGAGTATCTTCATAATCACGACGCCGGCGGCCAGTATCGCCGCGCCGTGGAGGTAGTTTTGCTTTTTGGGTTCGCTCAAACCGCGTTCCTCCCATCCGTTCAGGCAGACAATTGCATACTCTACACTAAAAATATGAAAAAATCAAGAGAATATGCCGCTCCGCCCGGCCCAATGCGAAGTATTTGTGCATAACAGAGACGTTCCGGGGGCAATTTTGTTTCCTTTGCCGGGGAAAACAGGGCCTCATTATACCCCACAGGGGTATAATGAGGCCCGACGGGGCGCAGACGCCGTCTCAGAAATCGCGCTTGAGCTGCATCATATAGAGGCTCCTGTCGTCCACGGCGCGCATGGTGGCGAGGATTCCGTCGAGGTGGTCGTACTCGTGCTGCACCAGCTCGGACAGATCGCCCTCCAGCTCCCGGCTCCGCCCTTCGCCGAGCTCGTCGGTGTACTCAAGCAGGCAGCGCCGATGCCGCCGCACGCGCACGGCGAGGCCGGGGAAGGACATGCAGTCGTCCAGCAGCTCGTAGGTCTCGCCGTCCGGGAAGCTCAGCCGCGGGTTCACCAGCACGTAAGGCCGGTCGAGCAGCATGTAAATGAACCGTTTTTTGACGCCGATCTGCGGCGCGGCTATCGCGCGGCCCGCGCCGTACTTTTCGCGGTAGGCCAGCAGCGTGTCGTTGAGGTCCTCCGCCCAGGCGGGCAGCGCCTTCCAGTCCTCGCCCTCGACGGGCGTGCTGGGTTCGTAGAGCTCGGGGTTTCCCAGCAGCAGTATATCTCGTACCATGGCGGGCTCTCCTTATAATAAAGTAGTTGCAATTTGCCGGGGTATGCATTATAATTCTCCTAAAAGGAGATGATTTACGTGGCAAAGTCTCTTGGAGCGACATTGACCTTTCTCCGGCGCGAGGCCGGGCTCACGCAGGCGCGCGTCTGCGCCCTGTTGGCCGAGCGCGGGATGGAAATCCAGTCCGCCGGGGTCAGCAAGTGGGAGAAGGACATGACCGTGCCCAACGCCAGCCAGTTCCTCGCCCTGTGCGAGATTTACGGCGTCACGGACGTGATGGGCGTCTTCACCGGCAGGAGCGGCCCCCTGGCCGGGCTCAACGCCGAGGGGCGGCATATGGCCGCGCTGTATGTCAGGCTCCTGCACGCGAGCGGAATGTACAGCGAGGAGCCGGAGAAGCCCGCGCGCGTGCTGCCGCTCTATGACCTCGCGGCCAGCGCCGGCACGGGCCAGTTCCTCGACGGCGAGAGCAGCACGCCCATCGACGCCTCCAACGCGCCGGAGCGGGCGGACTTCGCCGTGCGCATCGCCGGCGACAGCATGGAGCCCGTGATACACGACGGCAGCGTCGTCTGGGTGCGCAGCTGCGAGAGCCTCGAGAGCGGGCGCATCGGCATCTTCGTCCTCGACGGGCAGGCCTACTGCAAGCGCCTGCGCGCGGACGGGCGCGAAACCGCGCTCATCTCCGCCAACAGCGCCTACGCGCCCATCGTGCCCGCGCCGGACGACGGCTTCCGCGTCCTCGGCGAGGTGGTCGGCGCGGCGCTCTAAGCCTCAGCCGGCGGCGAAGCGGCAGACCTGCGCGAGGCAGCAGCGCTCGCAATATGGCTTGCGCGCCGTACAGACCGCGCGCCCGTGCAGCACCATGCGGTGGCAGAAGTCGGAGCTTTTCTCCGGCGGGAGAAGCTCGCGCAGGGCCTTTTCTATCTTCGCCGGGTCCTTCTCGTTGTCGACAAGGCCCATGCGGTTCGTAAGGCGGATGCAGTGCGTGTCCACCACGACGGCGCCCGGCGCCTTGAAGACGTCGCCGAGGATGAGGTTGGCGGTCTTTCGCCCCACGCCGGGGAGCTTCAAGAGCTCCTCCATCGTGCCGGGCACCTTCCCGCCGTGCCGCGTGAGGAGCATCTGCGCGCACTCGACGAGGTCACGCGCCTTGGTGTGGTAGAAGCCGCAGGACTTCACCAGCTCCTCGACCTCCGCCACGTCGGCCGCGGCGAAGCTCTCCAGCGTGGGGAAGCGCGCGAAGAGCGCGGGCGTTATCTTGTTGACGCGCTCGTCCGTACACTGGGCGGAGAGCCGCACGGCGAAGAGCAGCTCATAGTCCTTGCCGTACTGCAGCGAGCAGAGCGAGTCGGGGTATTCGTCCTCAAGGCGGCGGATTATCTCCCGCGCCCGTTCGTCCTTGTTCATATCTTCACCAGCCTTGTTTTTTCGCCATTTTACCACGGCTGACGCCATATTTCAACGCAATCAGAGGTGATTTGTCTTGCGGCCCTTAGCCGATGAAATACGCCCGCTCGAGCTCGACGACGTGGTGGGCCAGCAGCACATACTCGGCCCCGGCGGCCTGCTGCGGCGCATCATAGAGAGCGGGGAGATACCCAACATGGTCTTCTACGGCCCCTCAGGCACGGGCAAGACGACGGTGGCGAACATCATCGCCCGCCGCACCGACCGCACGCTGCGCCGCCTCAACGCCACCAACGCCTCGCTCTCGGACATCAAGAGCGTTATAGGCGAGCTGGACACCCTGCTCACCCCCGGCGGCGTGCTGCTCTACCTCGACGAGATACAGTATTTTAATAAGAAGCAGCAGCAGAGCCTGCTCGAGTTCATCGAGGACGGGCGCATCACGCTGATAGCCTCCACCACGGAGAACCCCTACTTCTACGTCTACAACGCCCTGCTCAGCCGCAGCAGCGTCTTCGAGTTCAAGAGCGTGCCGCCCGAGGAGGTAGAGCGCGCCGTCGCGCGCGCGGTCGCGCGCGTGGCCGAGCGCGAGGGCGTCGCCGTGGAGATGGAGGACGGCGTCACGCGCCGCCTCGCCATGAGCTCCGGCGGCGACGTGCGCAAGGCGATAAACGGCGTGGAGCTGCTCTTCGCCGCCTCGCCGCGCATAGACGGCAAGGTGCGCGTCTCCCTCGCCGACGCCGAGGCCGCCACGGCCCGCAGCTCCATGCACTACGACCGCGAAGGCGACGAGCACTACGACGCCGTCAGCGCGCTGATGAAGTCCCTGCGCGGCTCGGACCCCGACGCGGCGCTGCACTACCTCGCGCGGCTGCTCGAGGCCGGCGACCTCATCGGCGCCATCCGCCGCCTGCTTTGCTCGGCCAGCGAGGACGTCGGCCTCGCCTATCCCCAGGCCGCGAGCATAGTCAAGGCCTGCTGCGACAGCGCGCTGCAGCTGGGCCTTCCCGAGGCGAAGCTGCCCCTGGCCCAGGCGGCGCTCCTGCTCGCCACCGCGCCGAAGTCCAACAGCGTGGTCATGGGCATAGACGCCGCCATGGCCGACGTGCGCCGCGGCAAATACGGCCCGCCGCCGCGCGAGCTGCAGAACGTACACGCCGACGGCACGGGCTTCGAGCGCGAGCAGGGCTACCTCTACCCGCACAGCTTCCCCAACCACTGGGTGAAGCAGCAGTACCTGCCGGACGCCCTCGTCGGCACGAGGTACTATGAGTACGGCGAAAACAAGAACGAACAGGCCGCCAGGGCCTACTGGGAGCGCATAAAGGGGGAAGAGTGATGGACATTCGCGTCGGCGACACGCTGGTGATGAAAAAAACGCACCCCTGCGGCTCCAACCGCTGGCTGGTGGAGCGCACGGGCGCTGACTTCCGCCTCAGATGCCTGGGCTGCGGCCGCGAGGTCTTCGGCGCGCGCAGCAAGTTTGAGCGCAACGTCAAGGCCGTCGAGAGGCCCGGGGAGGAGAAGTAATGGAGATAATCTGGCACGGCTACGCCTGCTTTTCGCTCGTGAGCGGCGGCTACACGCTCCTGCTCGACCCATACCGCCCGGGGACGCTCGCCGGTTTCCCGGCGCTGGACGCCTCGGCGGACGAGGTGCTGTGCAGCCACGGCCACGACGGGCACGGGGCGGTCTCGGCGGTGAAGCTCACCCGGCGAGGCGCGCCCTCGCCCTTCGCCGTGGAGGACATGCCCACCAGCCACGACGTCATGGGCGGCCGCCTGCGCGGCGGGAACACCGCGCGCATCATAAGCGCCGAGGGCCTGAAGATAGTCCACCTCGGCGACCTGGGCTGCAAGCTCACGGACGCTCAGACCGAACGCATAGCGGAAGCCGACGCGCTGCTCCTGCCCGTGGGCGGGATCCTCACCATCGAGCCCTACGCCGCCTATGAGCTCGTGCGCGCGGCGCGCCCGAAGCGCGCCATACCCATGCACTACAACGTCGGCGGCGGAAGCCGCCGCCTGCGGCGCGTGGAGGAGTTCACAAGCCTCTTCGCCCCCGGCGAGGTGGAGCTGGCCCGCACGAACCGGCTCTCGCTCGCGGCCGGGGAGAGCCCGGCGGCGCTGGTGACGGTGCTCGCCTCGCCCTGGGGTGAGCGCTGATGGAGACGGTGCTGCTCGCCCTGGAGCTGATTGGCACGGCGGCCTTCGCCGTCTCCGGGGCCTTTACCGCCGTGCGCCGGGACATGGACATCTTCGGCGTCATGATTCTCGGCCTCACAACGGCGGTCGGAGGCGGGGTCATACGCGACCTCGTGCTGGGGCTTACGCCGCCGCGCACCTTCCAGCACCCGATATACGCCGCCATAAGCATAGCCGCGGCGCTGATTATCTTCCTCAT